>NZ_JBHFPQ010000035.1:0-117582 GCF_041949875.1 Arhodomonas sp. KWT2 | reverse complement strand
AAGGTCGGAGCCAGCGTTTTCGCGGAGGTGTGGTTAAACGCCCCCGGGCCGGGTAGAAAAAAAACCGGTCCCAACCGCGGGTTGTGGGGGGGGCTGAATAAGCCCACAAACCCCCCGGAGGCGGTTGGGGTGGGGCCCGCGGCCCCCCCCCCACACCAGCGGCACTGCCCCCGGGTTCGGCGACCCCGCCCCTGGGCCGTCAACGACACCTCCGCGAAAACGCTGGCTCCGACCTTGCCGGCTAGCTGGAGCTGCCCCCGCCACCGGACTTGCCGGACGACCGCCCGGACTTCGACGTGCCGGCGGCCTTGCCCGCCTGCTCACCGGCCTGCTCCCAGGCATCGAGCACGTCCCGGGCGTTGCGGTACCACGGCATGTCACGCACCGCGGGCTGCATCTCCTCCATGCGGGCCAGCCAGCTGCGCCACAGCTCGCTCTGGGTCTCGGTCCAGGCACGCATCATCTGCTGCATCTGGGCACCCCAGTCACCCGGATCGGTGTTGCCACCGCCGCCGGAGAGGCTGCGGATCCACTGCTGCTGGCGCTCCAGCGCCTCCTCGACGGCCTTCTGCCATGCCTCGATCTGCTGCTTCTGGGCATCCGCCGCCGGCCCGCCGAGCCCGGCGCTGCGCATCCCCTCGAACCACTGATCCCAGAGCCGGCGCTGGGTTTCGGTCCAGCCGCTCATCGCGTCTTCCATCTGCTTCTGCCAGTCCATGCTCTCGCTCCCTCTGCGTCGATGTGTAACGGGGATCCGCCGTTTTCACCAGTGTAGTCAACGCGGCGCCGGGCACGCTTCACTCGGGGCCGTCGAGACGGCGCACGCGCACCTCCAGCTCGCGGACCACCTGCATGTCGCCGTTGGCCCGTGCCGCCGCGAGCCCCTCGCGATAGCTCGCCAGCGCGGCGTCGCGGTCGCCGCCGCGCTCCTGCAGCCGGCCGAGCGCACGCCAGGCGGCGGAATACTGCGGGTCGATGGTCACCGCCTCGCGCAGGTGGCGCTCGGCGGCCTCGCGGTCGCCCTCGCGGGCATAGGCGTTGCCCAGGGTCAGGCGCAGCATCGCGCTGTCCCGCCCGCTGTCGATCATGCGCTCGAGTGACTCGGTGTCCATGGGCCCACCAGTGATCGCCGGGTGTGCTGGTTGAACTGGGGCCGGTGCGGCGGCGGGTCAAGCCGGCCGCCAACGCCGGGCACCTAGAGGAAGGTCACCGCCACCTGGAAGAGCTTCTCGACGTCGCCGAGGCGGCTCTTGTCCACCAGGAAGAGGATGACGTGGTCCTCGGACTCGATGACCGTGTCGTGGTGGGCCATGATCACCGACTCGCCGCGCACGATCGCGCCGATGGTGGTGCCCCGGGGCAGGCGGATCTCGTCGATGCGCCGGCCCACCACCGAGGAGCTGTTGGCGTCGCCGTGGGCCACCGCCTCGATGGCCTCGGCGGCCCCCCGGCGCAGGCTGTAGACGTTGACCACGTCACCGCGGCGGATGTGCGCGAGCAGGCTGCCGATGGTGGCGTGCTGGGGCGAGATCGCGACGTCAATGTCCTCGCTGGACTGGATGAGGTCGACGTAGGCCGGGCGGTTGATCAGCGCCATGACCGTGCGCGCGCCCAGGCGCTTGGCGAGCATGGCCGAGAGGATGTTGGCCTCGTCGTCGTTGGTCAGCGCGCAGAAGACGTCCGTGTTCTCGATGTTCTCCTCGAGGAGGAGGTCCTCGTCGGCGGCATCACCGCGCAGGATGATGGTCTTCTGCAGCAGCTCCGAGACCAGCCGGCAGCGCTGGGGGTCGCGCTCGATGATCTTGGTCTGGTAGCGCCCCTCCAGGGACTGCGCCAGACGGGTGCCGATGTTGCCGCCGCCGGCGAGCATCAGCCGCTTGACCGGCTTCTCCAGGCGGCGCAGCTCGCTCATGATCGCGCGGATATTCTTGCGCGCGGCGACGAAGAAGACCTCGTCGCCGGCCTCGATCACCGTGTCACCCTCGGGGATGATCGCCCGGCCCCGCCGGAAGATCGCCGCAACCCGGGCGTCGACGCCGGGCATGTGCTCGCGCAGGGTCCGCAGCTCCTGGCCCACCAGCGGCCCGCCGTAGTAGGCCCGCACCGCCACCAGGCGGACCTTGCCGCCGGCGAAGTCGAGCACCTGCAACGCACCGGGGTGCTCGATGAGGCGCTTGACGTACTGCGTGACCAGCTGCTCCGGGCTGATGATGACGTCGATGGGCAGGGCGTCCGGCGAGAACAGCTGCGGACACGACAGATACTCCACCGCGCGCACCCGGGCGATTTTGGTCGGGGTGTTGAACAGCGTGTCCGCGACCTGGCAGGCGACCATGTTCGCCTCGTCGGAGTCGGTCACGGCGATGATCATGTCCGCATCGTCCACGCCCGCGCGGGCGAGCACGTCCGGGTAGGTGGCACTGCCGGTGACGGTGCGCAGGTCGAGCCGGTCCTGGAGCTCCTGGAGGACGGTCGGGTCGACGTCCACCACGGTGATCTCGTTGTCCTCGTGGGCGAGGTTCTGTGCGACGGTGCTGCCCACCTGGCCGGCACCGAGGATGATGATCTTCATCGCCTGACTAGCCCCCTTCCTTCGGGTCGATGCCGAGCGCGCGCAGCTTGCGGTAGAGGTGGGTACGCTCCATGCCGCTCAGCCGCGCGAGCTGGGCGACGCTGCCCTCCGCGCGCCGGAGCTGGCGCTGCAGGTAGGCCCGCTCGAATGCCTCGCGGGCCTCGCGCAGGGGCAGGTCCAGCCACAGCTCCGTGCCCGTCGACTCGCCGCTCTGGGCGCGCTCGGCGAGCACGCGGTCGACCTCGTCGACGTCGATGTCCAGGCCGTCGCCGAGCAGCAGCAGCCGCTGGACGAGGTTGCGCAGCTCGCGCACGTTGCCCGGCCAGAGGTGATTGCGCAGGCGGTTCTGGGCGGCCACGGTGAAACGGCGGTAGACCAGACCCTCGCGCTCGACCAGGTCGTCGACGAAGAAGGCCACCAGCTCCGGGATGTCCTCGACGTGGTCGCGCAGCGGCGGCACCACCACGGGCACGACATTGAGCTGGTAGAACAGCTCCTCGCGGAAACGTCCGGCCCGCACCGCCGCCTCCAGCTCCAGGCTGGCCACGGCGACGACGCGGCAGCTCAGCGACACGGACTCGCCGCCGCCCATACGCTGGAAGTGCCCGGCGTCGAGCACCGCGGTGAGGCGGGTCTGAGCGGCCTCATCCAGGTCGTCGAGCTCATCGATGACCAGCGTCCCGCCGGCGGCGGCCTCGAGCCGCCCGGGCCGGCCGCCGTGGCGGCCGAACAGCGCCTCGGACATCGACTCCCCGGCCGCGTTCGCCGGCACGAACTCCACCAGCGGGCCCGGCTGGGCACGCAGACCGTGGATGTAACGCGCCAGGGTCTTGCGCCCGCTGCCGGCCTCGCCGGTGACCAGTACCGGCGAGCGCGCCCGGGCCAGGCGGTTGGCCTGCTCGCGCAGCCGCACCATGAGCTGGCTGCGCCCCACCGGAGCGACCACCTGCGGCGCCTCCGTGGTCGCCGGCGCACCGGGATGCTCCGCCAGCGCCTGCTCGACGGTAGCGAGAAGCTTGCCCAGCGACAGGGGCTTCTCGATGAAGTCCACCGCCCCCAGGCGGGTGGCCTCGACGGCGGTCTCGACGGTGCCGTGCCCGGAGATCATCACCACCGGGAAGGCCGGCCCGCCGGCGCGAACCCATTCCTTGAGCAGTGAGATCCCGTCCTCCTCGGGCATCCAGATGTCGAGCAGGACCAGGTCCGGGGCGGCCTCCGCGAGGCGCTCGCGTGCCTGTGCGGCGCTCTGCGCGGTGGCCACCTCGTAGCCCTCGTCCGCCAGGATCTCCTCGACCAGCTCGCGGATATCCGGCTCGTCGTCCACTACCAGGACTCTGGCGTGCGTCATCCCCTCTCCTCGACAGTGCTGCGCACCAGCGCCCGGTGCGGCTCCCCGGCCACCGGCAGACGCACGGTGATCCGGGCGCCGTCGCGCAGGTTACGGGCGGATATGCGCCCATTATGTTCCTCAACGATCTTCTTGACGATGGCGAGCCCCAGCCCGCTACCCCGGGGCTTGGTGGTGACGTAGGGCTCGAAGAGCTGATCGAGCACCGCCTCGGCGAAGCCCGGGCCGTTGTCGGTGAGGCACAGCTCCACCTGGCCGGCGTAGCGCCCGGTCCCCGTGCGCGTGGTCACGGTGAGCCGGCACGGCCGCCCCTCGCCGTCCGCCGCCTCCAGGGCGTTGCGGATGAGGTTGTTGAGCAGCTGGCGCAGCCGGCCCGGGTCCGCCCGCAGCGTCGGCAGGTCCCCGGCCAGGTCCAGGGTGAAGGCCACCTCGGTGGTGTCGTCACCGCGGTGGAGCTCGACCACGTCCTGGACCAGGGCGTTGAGGTCGACGTCCACGAGGCTCAGCCGCGGCGGACGGGCATACTCGGAGAAGGCATTGACCATCGCCTTCATCGCGTCCACCTGCTGGATGATCGTGCGCGTGGCACGCTCCAGGCGCTCGGCGTCCTCCGCCTCCAGGCGGTCGCTGAGCTTGTGCTGGAGCCGCTCCGCGGAGAGCTGGATGGGCGTGAGCGGATTGCGGATCTCGTGGGCGAGACGCCGGGCGACCTCGCCCCAGGCGGCGTCGCGCTGGGCCTGGATGAGGGTGGTGACGTCGTCGAAGACGATGACGTGGCCGCCGGCGGTGCGCCCCCCGGGGAGGGCGGCGCCGCTGCAGATGAGCATGCGCCGGCCTTCGTCCGTATCCAGGGTGAACTCCTCGCGCCACTCGCCGCCGCCGGCGGCGGAGCGGGCCTCCACCAGCTCCACGAACGGCTCGAACGCCGGATGATTGGAGACCAGCACCCGCAGCCGCCCGCCCGCCGCCTGGGCCAGCGGCACCGAGAGGATGTCCACCGCCGCCTGGTTGTAGGTCCGCAGCCGACCGTACTGGTCCAGCGCCAGCACCCCCGAGGACAGCCGCCCGAGCACCGTCTCCAGATAGGCGCGCTGGGCCTCCGCCAGCACCTGGCCGCGGCGGGCCTCGTCCCGCGACTGCGCCACCCGGCGGCTCATCTCGTTGAACGAGCGCACCAGAAAGCCGAGCTCGTCGCGGCCGCCGTCCGGGAGCTGGGTGCCGTAGTCGCCCTCGGCGAGGGCCCGGGTGCCCTCGGCGAGGCCGCTGATCGGCGCAACCAGCCGCCGCGCCAGGTAGAACGCCGACCACACGGCGAACAGCAGCGACATCAGCAGCACCAGCGAGAGGGTGAGTATGAAACTGTCCTTGAGCGGGCCGCGCAGGTAGGCGAGCTCACGGTACTGCGCGAATGCCTGCTGCACGTCCCCGGCGAGCTCGTTGAGCCGCGGCGAGATCGGGAACAGCGCGAGCAGGAAGCGCGGGTTCTGGGGCTGCGCCGGGTTGGGCGCGGGCACCGCGGCACGGATATTCAGGCCACTGCCCTCGATGGGATCGAGACTGACGTACGGCCGGCCCTGACGGAGCTGGAGCAGGACCTCGTCCTCCGGCCGGTTGGGCAGGATGCTCTCGGTATCGCGGGTGCTGGAGGCGATGATCCGGCCGTTGCTGCCGAACAGGGTGAGCTCCGCGGCGTTCATGCGCTCGCGCAGGTCGCCGATGGTGAAGGTCATGGTGCCCTCGGGCACGGTCGTGAGCTCGTCGGCCGCCGACTGCACGCGCTTGAGCAGGTCGCGCATGCGCAGGTCCAGCGACGCCTGGGACAGGCTCAGGGCATCGTCCAGGGCCTGCTCCACGCGCACGTCGAACCAGCTGTCGATGCCGCTGCGCAGGAACTGCATGGAGAAGGCGTAGACGATGAGGCCGGGGACCACGGCGAGCAGCGCGAACAGCGCCATGATCCGCCCGGTGAGGCGGCTGCCCGGGCGCGCCTCGCGCAGCGAGCGCACCAGCCGCCAGACGTTGACGCCGATGACGGTGACCAGCGCCACCAGCGCGACCGCGTTGAACAGCAGCAGCCAGCTGTAGAGCTGGCCGAACATCGCCGAGTTCTCGGTCGCGGCGTTGAGCAGATACAGCGAGACGAGCAGCGCCACGCACAGCGCAAGCCGTACGGCGCCCTCGCTCTTGAGCCGTTTCAGGAACCCTGCAATGGCCATCGCCGCCAGTCGCTCTCCAGCTGCCACTCAGGGGAGAGATAGGCCATGGAACGCAACGGCCGGGGCAGTGCGTCCGTGTCCAGGGCCGCGCGGGCGGCGACGGTGTAGCGCACGTCCGGGTCCAGCCGCGCCGCGCGCACCACCGTCACGTCCCGTATGTCGCCGGCCGCCGCCAGCAGCCGCGCCAGCGTCCGGAAGCTGCGCGGCTCGCCCTCGTCCAGGGGCAGGAGGACATAGCGCTCGCTCAGTGCATGGTACTGCAGGCGGTAGCGGTGGGAACGGCTGACCAGGGTGGCCTCCCACAGCCCCCACCACGTCGGGCGCAGCACCTCCACGTCCAGCCGGAGCTGGAGCGCGACGCCGTTACGCAGCGCCTCGCGGGCGGCGTCGCTCAGCCGGTAGTCGATGCGCGCATCGAGATACCACACGCCGTCGCGCAGGTTCAGCTCGCCGGCGCGGATGCGCACGTGGCCGTCGGCGGCGGACACCGCCGCCGGCAGTACCGCACACACCAGTGCCAGCGCCAGCGCGGCGGCGCTCAGCCACCGGCGCATGGCGACTTGTCGAAGCAGGCGTAGTAGAAGCCGTCCATCCCGCCCTCCCCCGGCAGGAGCTGATGACCGACGCCGGTGGCTCGCCCCGCCGGCAGCCCCGGCGCGACGACCCGCGCATCCGCGGTCCCGGCGGCGAAGGCCGAGGCCACCGCCTCGTTCTCGGCGTGCAGCAGCGAGCAGGTGGCGTACACCAGCCGCCCACCCGGGGCAAGCAGCGGCCAGAGCGCGCGCAGCAGCGCCGCCTGGGTCCCGGCGAGACGCGGGATGTCCGCGGCCCGCCGCAGCCACTTGATGTCCGGGTGACGGCGGATCACCCCGGTCCCCGAGCACGGCGCGTCCAGCAGGATGCGCTGGAAACGGCCCCCATCCCACCACGTCTCGGGGTGGCTTGCATCCCCGGCACACAGGCGCGCGGTCAGCCCGAGGCGCGCCAGGGTTCCGCCGACACGCTCCAGACGGCCGGCGTCGCTGTCCAGCGCCAGCACCGACAGGTCCTCGCCGCGTTCGAGCAGGTGCGCGGTCTTGCCCCCGGGGGCGGCGCAGGCATCGAGCACGCGATCCCCGGCGGCGGGGGCGAGCAGCCCGGCGGCGAACTGTGCGGCGCCGTCCTGCACCGACACCTCGCCCTCCGCGAACCCCGGCAGGGCGTTGACCGCCACCGGTGCGTCCAGCACCAGTGCCTCCGCCAGCCCCTGCAGTGGCCGCGCGGTGATACCGGCGGCGACCAGCCGGGCGGCGTAGGCCTCGCGGGTGGTGCGACGGCGGTTCACCCGCAGGGTCATGGGCGGGCGCGCCAGGCAGGCGGCGGCGACCGCGTCCCGGGCCTCGGGCCAGTCCGAGCGGATCGCCGCGTCCAGCCACTCCGGCAGCGCCGCGGCGACCGCCGGGTCCCGGTCGGCCCGTGCCAGCAGCCGCTCGCGTTCGCGCTGGAAACGCCGCAGGCAGCCGTTGACCAGCCCCGCCGCGCGCCGGCGGCCCAGGGCGCTGGTGACCGCGACGGTGGCGGAGACCGCGGCATGGGGCGGTACGCGGGTGTGCTCGAGCTGGTAGAGCCCGACCACCAGCAGCGGCTCCAGGATCCGGTCCCGGGGTCTCAGGGGCCGGCTCAGCAGGGCGTTCACCACCGCCTGCAGGCGGCGGTACCAGCGCAGGCTGCCGTAGGCGAGCTCGTGGGCAAGGGCGGCATCGGCGGCACCGAGCCCCGCCTCCAGGGCCGGCAGCTCGCGGGCCAGTGACCGGCCGTGGAGCACCACCCCGGCCACCGCCTCCACAGCGGCGCGGCGGGGGGCGACGCCGGTCTCAGCCGAGCCGCTCACCGGCCTCGATCCCGACACCGTTGAGGAAGCTGGCCACCGGCTGGCGCCGGCGCCCCGGGGCCTGAACCTCCAGCAGGCGGAGCACGCCGTCACCGGTGGCGACATCGACGCCCCCGGGGGCAACGGCGATCACGGTCCCCGGCGGCACGTCCGCCCGGTCCGGCCGCACCTCTGCACGCCAGAGCCGCAGCTCGCCGTCGCCCCGGCGGGTCCGCGCCACCGGCCACGGGTCGAAGGCGCGGATACGCCGCTCGATCGCCGCCGCGGGCTCGTGCCAGTCGATCCGGGTCTCGGCAGTCTCCAGCTTGTCCGCATAGGTGACGCCGTCCTCCGGCTGTGGCCGCTCCGGCAGGCGCCCGGCGACCCAGTCCGGCAGCACCCGTGCGATCAGGGATGCGCCCATGGCGGCGAGGCGGTCGTGCAGGCTGCCGCCGGTATCCTCCGCGCCGATGGGGGTCGCCTCGCACTCGATCACCGGCCCGGTGTCGAGCCCGGCGGCCATGCGCATGATGCACACGCCGGTATGCGTATCGCCGGCGAGCAGGGCGCGCTGAATGGGGGCGGCACCGCGCCAGCGCGGCAACAGCGAGGCATGGATGTTGAGGCAGCCACGGACGGGGACGTCGAGCACTGTCCGGGGCAGGATCAGCCCGTAGGCCACCACCACCATGACGTCCGGCTCGAGCGCGGCGAGGGTGGCGCGGGCATCGGCGTCACGCAGGCTCTCCGGCTGGTACACCGGGATGCCGTGCGCCTGTGCCGCCTGCTTCACCGGCGACGGCCGCAGGCGCCGGCCCCGCCCGGCCGGGCGGTCCGGCTGGGTATAGGCGGCGACCACGTTGAACCCCGCCTCGACCAGGGCGGTCAGCGCGGGAACGGAGAAATCGGGGGTACCGGCGAAGACGACTCGCAATGCTGCTCCCGTTCGCAGTGGGCGTATGGCCGTGGAGTAGGCGGGTCCGGATCGGCGGGCGCCGGTCCGGGCGGGACGGGCCGGCGCGCTCAGCCGGCCTCGCGTGCCGCCTGTCCCGCGGGCTCGCCGCGCTGCCGCGCCTGCTTCTCCAGGCGACGACGCAGGCGCTTGCGCTTGAGATCGGAGAGGTAGTCGACGAACAGCCGGCCCTCGAGGTGATCCATCTCGTGCTGGATGCACACCGCGAGCAACCCCTCGGCCTCGAGGGTGAAGGGCTCACCGTCGCGCCCGGTCGCCTCCACGGTGACGTGCTCAGCACGGCGCACCGCCTCGAAGTACTCCGGCACCGACAGGCAGCCCTCGTCGCTGACCGTCTCGCCGTCGCGGGTGGTGATCCGTGGATTGACGAACGCCAGCGGGCGGCTGCGATCCTCGGAGACATCCATGACGATGATCCGCTCGTGGACATCCACCTGGGTCGCCGCCAGGCCGATACCGGGGGCGGCGTACATCGTCTCGAACATGTCGTCGATGAGCCGGACGACGCGCTCGTCGACGGCCTCGACGGGGCTCGCCACCGTGCGCAGACGGGGATCGGGATAGTGCAGAATGTCGAGCTTGGCCATGGCGTTGGGAATCCGTTGCGGGGCGCGCAGCAACGCTGCTAATGTTACGATATCCTCAAATGAACGATCATAACGGATCCGGGGCACTGGCGGCCAGCTCGAAAGCGGCGCCGACACAGGGATTGTCCATGCTTAAGAAGACTCTCGCGTGGGCGCTCGGCGCCCTTCTGCTGAGCACCGTGGTTTCGGCGCAGGACCCCCGCATCAGGGCCGATCATCCCACCACGTATACGGTGCAGCCGGGCGACACCCTCTGGGACATCTCCGGGCGTTTCCTTACCGAGCCGTGGTACTGGCCGGAGATCTGGCACGAGAACCCGGACATCGAAAACCCCCACCTGATCTACCCGGGCGACGTGGTGCGCCTGACCCTCGTCAACGGGGAGCCGCAGCTCAGCGTCGAGCGCGGCGGCGGCACCATCAAGCTCTCCCCCGAGGTCCGCGTCGAGCAGCTCGACGACGCCATCCCGGGCATCCCCATGGAGGCGATCCGGCCCTTCCTCAGCGGTGACCGCGTTGTCGAGGCCGGCACGCTGAGCGACGCCCCTTACGTCGTGGCCGGCGGCGACGAGCGCGTGATGAGCGCCACCGGCGACCCCATCTACGTCCGCGGACTCGACGGCAGCGACGCCAACAGCTGGGACGTGGTGCGCAAGGAGCAGACCTTCCGCGACCCCGCCAGCGGCGAGGTCCTCGGCGTCCTCGCCCAGTATGCGGGCAGCGCACGGGTGCGCGAGCACGGCGACCCGGCGACGCTGGTGCTCACCGACAGCACCCGCGAGATCCTCGCCGGCGATCGTCTGCTGGAGGCGAGCGACGAGCCCTTCGACAGCCAGCTCGTGCCGGCCGCCCCGTCCCAGGACGTCGACGGCGTGATCATGGCGGTCATGGACGGCGTCAACCAGATCGGCCAGTACGATGTGGTCGCACTCAATCTCGGCAGGCGTGAGGGCATGAAGACCGGCCACGTGCTCACCGTGCTCGAGAAACCGCGCAGCGTGGAAGACCCTTACAGCAAGGACGACGAGGTGGTCACCCTGCCGGCGGAGCGCGAGGGCGTGCTGATCGTCTTCCAGGTCTTCGAGCGCATGAGCCTCGGTCTCGTCATGGAGGCGAACCGCGCCATGGCCGTCGGCGACACGGTGCGCACCCCCGAACGATGAGCCCGCCGCGCGAGCCGCGGACGGCCTGGCTGCGGCTGCTGCGCACCCCCGGGGTCGGCACCGCCACGTTCACCGCCATACTCGAGGCGTTCGCGACGCCGGAGGCCTTCCTGGACGCGGACGCCGCCACGGTCCGGGCCGCCGGCCTGAACCCGGCCCTGCGTGACGGCACGCCCGGCGCCGACGACACCGGCGTGACCGCGGACCTGGACTGGCTGGCAGGCCCGGACCACCACCTGATCACCCGCAGCGACCCCCGCTACCCCGACGGCCTGCACGCCATCGCCGATCCGCCGCCGCTGCTGTTCGTCAACGGCGACCCCGCCGTGCTCGCCCGCCCCCAGCTCGCGGTGGTGGGCAGCCGCAAGCCGAGCCGCGGCGGCGAGGACAACGCCCACGAGTTCGCGCGCTACCTCGCCGGAAGCGGGCTGACCATCACCAGCGGTCTCGCCCTGGGCATCGACGGTGCCGCCCACGCCGGCGCCCTCGCCGGCGGCGGCACGACGGTAGCGGTCACGGCCACCGGCCCGGACCGGGTCTACCCCGCACGACACCGCGACCTCGCCCGGCGGATCGCCGGCGGCGGCGCCATCGTCACCGAGCTGCCCACGGGGACCGGCGTGCGCCGTGAGCAGTTTCCCCGCCGCAACCGCCTGATCAGCGGGCTCGCCATGGGCGTGCTGGTGGTCGAGGCCGGGGTGCACAGCGGCTCGCTGCTCACCGCCCAGCACGCCCTGGAGCAGGGCCGCGAGGTGTTCGCCATCCCGGGCTCCATCCACAACCCCATGGCCCGCGGCTGTCACGCGCTGATCCGCCAGGGCGCGAAGCTGGTGGAATCGGCCCGGGACGTGTTCGACGAGCTGCCCCCGGTCGCCCTCCCCGGGGACGGCGACATCCCCGCCGATACCGGCGCCGGCGCGCCCCAGGCGGGGCTCGGCGAGGACTACGAGCAGGTGCTGGAGGCCCTCGGACACGACCCCGTGGCCTTCGACGTGCTGGCCGGGCGCACTGGATTGACGGCCGATACGCTTTCCTCCATGCTGCTGATACTCGAGCTCAAGGGGCATGTAACTGCCTGCTCCGGCGGGCGCTACGCTCGCTCCCACTGAGCACCCTTCCCCTGGTCTCTCTGGGCGCGCGGATGAAAGAGAACGTCTTCGACCTGCTCATGTACCTGTTCGAGAACTATTTCTATAACGAGGAAGAACCTCAGCCGGACAGGGACTCACTCGAATCCGAGCTCTTCGATATCGGCTTCAGCCGTACGGAGATCCGCAAGGCCTTCGAGTGGCTGGACGCACTGGCACACAGCCGCGAACTCCCCGCCGTCAGCACGAGCACCCAGCGTTGCGTGCGCGTGTTCACCGCCAGCGAGCAGGAGCGCCTCGACACGGAGATGCGCGGCTTCATGCTCTACCTGGAGCAGGTGGGCATCCTCACCGCGCACAGCCGCGAACTCGTCATCGACCGGTTGATGGCCCTCGGCGACGAGGACATCGACCTGGACACGGTAAAGTGGGTCGTGCTCATGGTGCTGTTCAGCCAGCCGGGACAGGAAGAGGCATTCGCGAGCATGGAAAACCTGGTCTTCGACGGACCCAACCAGCTCGTTCACTGATCGGCTTGAGGTTGACACGCCGAGCCGCCACGTTAGTTTCCCGGTAGATCGCGGGTCCGTCCCGACCAACTCCATCTCGGACGTCGCCGGGCGCTCCGGAGACCGAACATTCTTCTTATGGGCAAAAAACTGGTCATCGTCGAGTCGCCGGCGAAGGCGCGCACCATCAACAAGTACCTGGGCAAGGACTTCGAGGTCCTGGCCTCCTACGGCCATGTCCGCGACCTCGTCCCCAAGGAGGGGGCGGTGGATCCGAAGCACGACTTCGCGATGCGCTACCAGACCATCGAGCGCAACGCCAAGCACGTCGACGCCATCGCCAAGGCAAGCCGCAAGGCCGAGGCCATCTATCTCGCCACCGACCCCGACCGCGAGGGCGAGGCGATCTCCTGGCACCTCTACGAGCTGCTCCGGGAGAAAGGCGTCGTCGACGACAAGCCCGTGCAGCGGGTGGTGTTCTACGAGGTCACCAAGCCGGCCATACAGGAGGCCATCGAGCATCCGCGGGGCCTGTCGGAAGACCTGGTGAACGCACAGCAGGCACGCCGGGCGCTGGACTACCTGGTCGGCTTCAACCTCTCGCCGCTGCTCTGGCGCAAGATCACACCGGGCCTGTCCGCGGGCCGGGTGCAGAGTCCGGCGCTGCGCATGATCGTCGAGCGCGAGCAGGAAATCGAGGCATTCGAGCCCCAGGAGTACTGGAGCGTCGAGTCCGACCTCGACCACGAGGGCCAGGCGTTCACCGGCAAGCTCGCGCGCCTCGACGGCGAGAAGGTCGAGCAGTTCACCCTCACCAACGAAGGCCAGGCCACCGACGCCACGAAGCGCCTGGAGGCCGCGGCGGACGGCCGGCTGCACGTCAGCAGCGTCGAGAAGAAACAGCGCCGGCGCAACCCGGCCGCGCCCTTCATCACCTCGACGCTGCAGCAGGAGGCCTCGCGCAAACTGCGCTTCTCCGCCCAGCGCACCATGCGCGTCGCCCAGCAGCTCTACGAGGGCGTGGACACCGGCAGCGGCGCCATCGGCCTGATCACCTACATGCGGACGGACTCGGTGAATCTCTCTCAGGAGGCCATCGGCAATCTCCGCGGCGTGATCGCCGAGCGCTACGGCGAGAAGATGCTGCCTAAGTCACCGAACCAGTACCGCACCCGGGCCAAGAACGCCCAGGAGGCGCACGAGGGCATCCGGCCCACCGATGCACAACGGAGCCCGGAGGACCTCAAGGGCCACCTCTCCGAGGACCAGTACAAGCTCTACGACCTCATCTGGAAGCGGTCCGTGGCCTGCCAGATGATCCATGCGACCATCGACACCGTCTCCGTGGACCTCGCCGCCGGCGACGTGGGCGTGTTCCGCGCCACTGGCTCGACCATCCGCGATCCGGGCTTCATGACCGTCTACATGGAGGACACGGACGACCCCAAGGCGCCGGCCGACAACAAGGAGCGCATCCTCCCGCCCCTCGCCGAGGGCGACTGGGTCACGCTCAAGGCCATTCGCCCGGAGCAGCACTTCACCGAGCCGCCGCCGCGCTTCAGCGAGGCCTCGCTGGTGCGCGCACTCGAGGAGCGCGGCATCGGCCGGCCGTCGACCTACGCCTCGATCATCTCGACGCTCCAGCAGCGCGGCTACGTGGAGATGGACAACCGTCGCTTCCATCCCACGGACACCGGCCGGGTGGTGGCGAAGTTCCTCACCGAGCACTTCGACCGCTACGTGGACTACGACTTCACCGCACGGCTGGAGGATGACCTCGACGCCATCTCCCGCGGCGAGCGCGACTGGGTGCCGGTGCTCCACGAGTTCTGGACCCCCTTCCACGAACGCGTCGAGGACAAGGCCAACGTCTCCCGCGCAGAGGTCATGCAGGCCCGCGAGCTCGGCACCGACCCCAAGAGCGGCCGCCCGGTACAGGTACGGCTCGGGCGCTACGGACCGTTCGCGCAGATCGGGACCCGGGAAGACGAGGAGAAGCCCCGCTTCGCCAGCCTGCGCCAGGGCCAGAGCATCGACACCATCACCCTGGACGAGGCGCTGGCGCTTTTCCAGCTGCCCCGGGACCTCGGCGAGACCCCGGAGGGCGAGTCGCTGCAGGTGAATATCGGACGGTTCGGACCGTACGTGCGTTTCGGCGACAAGTTCGCCTCGCTGAAGAAGGACGACGACCCCTACACCGTCACCCGCGAGCGCGCCCTGGAGCTGGTCGCCGAGAAGAAGGAGAACGAGGCGCGGCGGACCATTCAGGAGTTCACGGACGACGGCATCCGCGTGCTGCGCGGACGGTTCGGGCCCTACGTCACCGACGGACGCAAGAACGCCAAGGTACCCAAGGAGCGCGAGCCGGAGGCCCTCACCCTGGAAGAATGCCGCGAACTCATCGCCAACGCCCCGGAAAAGAAGGGCGGCCGGCGCCGGGCCGCCGCCGGCAACAAGCGCAAGGGGCGCTGAGGCCGGCATGGACGTACGCTTCCGTCACCGCCTCGCGGCGGCCGTGCTCGACGGGGGCGGCGTGATCGCCTATCCCACCGAGGCGGTCTACGGCCTCGGCTGCGACCCATGGCAGGCGCCCGCCGTGGCCCGGCTGCTCGAGCTCAAGGACCGCCCCGTCGAGAAGGGGCTGATCCTCATCGCCGCCGACACCGGCCAGCTCCGCGACTGGGTGACCCCCGAGGCCCTGGGGGATCCACAGGTGAACGCCACCTGGCCGGGACCGGTGACCTGGATCCTGCCCGCCACCGGCGAGGCAGCGCCCTGGATCACCGGGGGACGGCCGCGGATCGCGGTCCGCATCACCGACCACGCCGATGCGGCCGCGCTGTGCCGGGCCTTCGGCGGACCGCTGGTCTCCACCAGCGCCAACCCCGGGGGCGCCGGTCCGGCGCGGAACGCGCTGCGGGTGCGCACCTACTTCGACGGCGACGTCGACCTCGTACTCGGCGGCCCCACGGGCGGCCGGGCGCGGCCCACGACCATGCTCCGCTGGCCCGACGGCGGGGTCGTACGCCATGGCTGAACGGATCACGGCGGTCATCCTCGCGGGCGGGCGCGGACAGCGCATGGGCGGCGCCGACAAGGGCCTCATCGATCTCGACGGCCGCCCCATGATCGCCCACGTCGCCGCCCGCCTGACCGGCCAGGCGGACGCGCTGGTGATCGTCGCCAACCGCAACACCGGCGAGTACGCCCGCTACGCGGACACTGTCGTCAGCGACCGTCTGCCGGACTTCGCCGGGCCCCTGGCCGGCGTACAGGCCGGGCTGGCCGCGGCGGCCCCGGGACACGCCCTGTTCGTGCCCTGCGACGCCCCGGCTCTGCCCCTGGACCTGGTACGGCGGCTGCGCGAACCGGGCGCCCCCGCAACGGTGGCCCACGACGGCCGGCGGATGCAGCCGACGTTCTCGCTGCTCGCCACCGGCATCGCCCCGGAGCTGGAGACGGCCATAGAGGAGGGCACCCGCGCCCTACACGCCTGGCTGGAACGGGCCGGGGCGGTCACGGTGGACTTCTCCGATCAGCGCGAGGCGTTCTCCAATATCAACACCGCGGCGGAGCTCGCACGCTTCCTCGGCGACCCGCCGCCACAGACCCGATAGCCACGCACGGAAGGGACCATGACCGAGCAGCCGCGCCCCGACGACGTCCGTCACTGGCTGGAGTCGCTGCAGGAGCGGATCTGCGACGCCCTGGCCGCGGCCGACGGCGCCGCCGGGTTTCACGAGGACAGCTGGCAGCGCCCCGACGGCGGCGGCGGACGCTCCCGGGTACTGGCCGGGGGTGCGGTCTTCGAGCAGGCCGGGGTGAACTTCTCCCACGTGCGCGGCGGCGAACTGCCCGCGAGCGCCTCGGCGCGGCGCCCGGAGCTCGCCGGGCGGAGCTTCCAGGCCATGGGCGTGTCCCTGGTGGTGCATCCGGAGAACCCCCACGTGCCCACCTCCCACGCCAACGTGCGCTTCTTCGTCGCCGAACACCCCGAGGCCGAGCCGGTGTGGTGGTTCGGCGGCGGCTTCGACCTGACCCCCTACTACCCGGTCCGCGAGGACGTGCTGCACTGGCACCGCACGGCCCGCGCGGCCTGCGAGCCCTTCGACACCGGGCTGTATCCGCGCCTGCGGCGCTGGTGCGACGACTACTTCCACCTGCCCCACCGCGGCGAGCAGCGCGGCGTCGGCGGGCTGTTCTTCGACGACTTCGACGAGGGCGGCTTCGAGCACGCCTTCGGCCTCACCCGCTCGGTGGGCGAGGCCTACCTCGAGGCCTACCTTCCCATCGTCGAGCGCCGCCGCCACACCCCCTGGGACGAGGCCCAGCGCCGCTTCCAGCTCTACCGGCGCGGGCGCTACGTGGAGTTCAACCTGCTCTTCGACCGCGGCACCCAGTTCGGCATCCAGTCCGGCGGGCGCACCGAATCCATCCTCATGTCCCTGCCGCCGCTGGCGCGCTGGCAGTACGGCTATCGTCCGACCCCGGGCACGCCGGAGGCGGCCCTCACCGACTACTGGCTCCAGCCCCGGGACTGGCTGACAGAGGGGTAGCGGCAAAGGGCGGACTTTTTCCGCTGCGGCGCAGCATAACGCCTGTTAACCCGACGTCAACCTGTAACCCATTGTTTTTCATGAGTGCCCGTAGGATGGCTGGCGCTGACGTCACATGATTTGTGACATAAAAGAATTAATAAACTGACGACACCGCCCTCGCCGTTACGGTAGCTTTGGACGCGCACACGTCGTACGGCTCCGGAATCGATTTCCGCAGCGCAACATTGCGGCCGGTCCGCAGCCGCGACCCAGTGTCTATACTCGACGTCAGCAAAGGCCCCCGCAGACCGGGGGGCGAAAGCCATCGCGGCGCGCGGCGATCCCGCGACGACCGCTGCCGCACAATGATAAACGTGCCACGGAACGCGGCCGCACGCGGCGATACCAGAGGTGAGACAATGGCTGCACTCAGGCAACACACGCCCATCCCCGGCGATGACGATCCCCAGGAGACCCAGGAGTGGATGGAGGCGCTCGAGGCGGTGCTCGAGTACGAGGGCACCGATCGCGCCCACTTCCTGCTCGAGGCCCTCGTGGACAAGACCCGCCGCCGGGGCGGTCAGCTCCCGTTCAAGGCGACCACCGCCTACCAGAACACGATTCCACCGCAGCACGAGGAGAAGTCCCCGGGCGACGCCGCCCTGGAGTGGCGCATCCGCTCGCTGCTGCGCTGGAACGCCATGGCGATGGTCGTGCAGGCCAACAAGGACCGCGAGGGCATCGGCGGCCACATCGCCAGCTACGCCTCCTCGGCCACGCTCTACGAGGTCGGCTTCAACCACTTCTGGCGCGCCCCCTCCAAGGACCACGGCGGTGACCTGATCTTCATCCAGGGCCACTCCGCGCCGGGCATCTATGCCCGTGCCTACCTCGAGGGGCGGCTCAGCGAGGACCGGCTGCACAAGTTCCGCTCCGATCTCTCGGAGGGCGGGCTGTCGTCCTATCCGCACCCGTGGCTGATGCCCGACTTCTGGCAGCTGCCCACCGTGTCCATGGGCCTCGGCCCGATCATGGGCGTCTACCAGGCACGTTTCCTCAAGTATCTCCACAACCGCGGCATCGCCAACACCGAGGACCGCAAGGTCTGGGTCTTCTGCGGTGACGGCGAGATGGACGAGCCGGAATCGCTCGGCGCCATCGGCGTGGCGGCCCGCGAGGGGCTCGACAACCTCATCTTCGTGGTCAATTGCAACCTCCAGCGCCTGGACGGCCCGGTGCGCGGCAACGGCAAGATCATCCAGGAGCTCGAGGGCGAGTTCCGCGGCGCGGGCTGGAACGTGCTCAAGGTGATCTGGGGCTCCTACTGGGACCCGCTGCTCGCCCGCGACACCAAGGGGCTGCTGCGCCGGCGCATGGAGGAATGCGTCGACGGCGAGTACCAGAACTTCAAGGCCAAGGGCGGCGCCTACACCCGTGAGCACTTCTTCGGGAAGTATCCCGAGCTCAAGGAGATGGTCGCCAACATGACCGACGAGGACGTCTGGCGGCTCAACCGCGGCGGCCACGACCCGCACAAGATCTACGCCGCCTACGCCGCCGCCACCAAGCACAAGGGCGAGCCGACCGTCATCCTCGCCAAGACGGTCAAGGGCTACGGCATGGGCGAGGCCGGCGAGGGCCAGAACATCACCCACCAGCAGAAGAAGATGGCCGAGGACGCCCTGAAGGCCTTCCGCGACCGCTTCCAGATCCCGGTGCCGGACGACAAGGTCGCCGAGGCGCCATTCTACAAGCCCGCGGACGACAGCCCGGAGATGCGCTACCTCCACGAGCGCCGCCAGGCCCTGGGCGGTTATCTGCCCGAGCGCCACGAGGACGCCCCGGCGCTGACCATCCCGGATCTGGACGCCTTCGAGGTGCTGCTCAAGGACAGCGGCGATCGCGAGATGTCCACCACCATGGCGTTCGTGCGGGCACTGGCGGTCATCGGCCGCAACAAGACCTTGGCACGGCACCTGGTGCCCATCGTCCCCGACGAGGCCCGGACCTTCGGCATGGAGGGGCTGTTCCGCCAGCTCGGCATCTACTCGCCCAAGGGCCAGCTCTACGAGCCCCAGGATGCCGACCAGCTGATGTACTACCGCGAGGACAAGAAGGGCCAGATCCTCCAGGAGGGGATCAACGAGGCCGGCGCCATGTCCTCGTGGATCGCCGCGGCCACCTCGTACGCCAACAACGGCATCGAGATGATCCCGTTCTTCGCCTACTACTCCATGTTCGGCTACCAGCGCACCGGCGACCTCTGGTGGGCGGCCGGCGACATGCAGGCGAAGGGCTTCCTCATGGGCGGCACCGCCGGACGGACCACGCTCAACGGTGAGGGCCTGCAGCACGAGGACGGCCACAGCCACCTGCTGACCTCGGTAATCCCGAACTGCATCTCCTACGACCCCACGTTCGCCTACGAGATGGCGGTGATCATCCAGGACGGGCTGCGGCGGATGTACCGGGACCAGGAGAAGGTCTTCTACTACATCACCATGCTCAACGAGAACTACCACCAGCCGGCGATGCCCGAGGGCGCCGAGGAAGGCATCCGGCGGGGCATGTATCTCTTCCAGCGTGGCGGGGACGCGGACAACCGGGTCCAGCTCATGGGCTCCGGGCCGATCCTGCGGGAGGTCATCGCCGCGGCGGACATGCTGCGCGACGACTGGGGCGTGGCCGCGGACGTCTGGAGCTGCCCGTCGTTCACGGAGCTGCGCCGCGACGGCATCGACTGCGAGCGCTGGAACATGCTCCACCCGGGCGAGACCCCGCGTCAGAGCTGGGTGGCACGGCAGCTCGAGGGGCATGACGGCCCGGCGGTCGCCGCCACCGACTACTTGCGCGCCTTCGCCGACCAGATCCGGCCCTACGTCGACCGGCGCTACACCGTACTCGGCACCGACGGCTTCGGCCGCTCGGACACCCGCGAGCGGCTGCGCCACTTCTTCGAGGTCGATCGCTACTACGTCACGGTGGCCGCGCTCAAGGCCCTCGCCGACGAGGGCCGGCTGAACGCCGATACCGTGCAGCAGGCCATCGCGCACTACGACATCGACCCGGACGCGCCCAACCCGGTCACGGTCTGACCCCGTGCCGATTCCCCCGGCGGCCGCGGCCGCCGGGGCCGTCCGCGCGCCCGCAGCCGATCTGGAGGAACACCCGTGGCTGACACGAAGGAAATCAAGGTCCCCGACATCGGTGACTTCGACGAGGTCGACGTCATCGAGGTCCTGGTCAAACCCGGCGACACCGTCGAGGCGGAAGACTCGCTGATCACCCTGGAGTCCGACAAGGCCACCATGGAGGTGCCCTGCCCCGAGGCCGGCCGGGTCGCGGAGGTCCTGGTCTCCGCCGGCGACAAGGTCGCCGAGGGCACTGCCGTCATCACCCTGGAGGTGGCGGAGGCCGCCGGCGGCTCCGGCGACGACACCGGGACGACGGATACCACGGCGGCCCCGGAAGGGGGCACCGACTCCGCACCCGCCGCCTCCGGCAGTGAGGACGCCGGCGGCAGCAGCGCCGGTAGTGACGGCGGCACCGAGACCGTCACCGTGCCGGACATCGGTGACTTCGACGAGGTCGACGTCATCGAGGTCCTGGTCAAGCCCGGCGATACCGTCGAGGCCGAGGACTCGCTCATCACCCTGGAGTCCGACAAGGCCACCATGGAGGTCCCGGCGCCGCGGGGCGGGCGGATCGCCGAGGTCCTCGTCGCCGCCGGCGACAAGGTCTCCGAGGGCACCGCCATCGTCACCCTGGAGGGCGGCGCGCCGGCGAAGGCCGCGGACAGGGCGGAATCCAAACCCGCGGGTGACGAGCCGGAGACCGCCGCACAGGCGACCGGCTCGGAACCAGAGACCGGGGGGCCCGAGGAATCCGATGAGGGCGAAAGCGAAGTCCTCCCAGGCCCCAGCGCCGGACGCTCGCTGGAGGCCGATCACGAGCCCATCGAGCGGCCGATCGAGCCCGAGCGCCAGCGCCTCGCCCACGCGAGCCCGTCGGTGCGGCGCTTCGCCCGCGAGCTGGGCGTCGACCTCGGCACGGTGCAGGGCAGCGGACGCAAGGGCCGGATCACCCACGACGACGTCCGCGGCTTCGTCAAACGCGCGCTGCAGGGCGCCGGCACCGGGGCCGCCGCGCCGTCGGCCCAGGCCCCGGCCCAGGGTGGCATGGGCATCCCGCCCATCCCGGAGGTGGACTTCTCGAAGTTCGGCGAGGTCGAGGAGCGGCCGCTGTCGCGGATCAAGCAGAAGAGCGGCCCGCACCTGCACCGCAGCTGGCTCAACGTGCCCCACGTCACCCAGTTCGACGAGGCGGACATCACCGAGATGGAGGCCTTCCGCAAGGCCGAGAAGGCCGCCGCCGAGGAGCGCGGCGTCAAGCTCACGCCGCTGGCCTTCCTGGTGAAGGCCTCGGCGGCCGCGCTGCAGCGCTTCCCGGAGTTCAACAGCTCGCTCAAGCCCTCCGGCGACGCCCTCATCGTCAAGCACTACATCAACGTCGGCGTCGCCGTGGACACGCCCAACGGGCTGGTGGTACCGGTGGTCAAGGACGCCGACCGCAAGGGCATCTACGAGATCGCCGGCGACCTCGCCGAGCTCTCGACCAAGGCCCGGGACGGCAAGCTCGGCGCGGGCGACATGCAGGGTGGCACCTTCAGCATCTCCAGCCTCGGCGGGATCGGCGGCACGGCCTTCACGCCCATCGTCAACGCCCCCGAGGTGGCGATCCTCGGCGTGTCCAAGTCGAGCACCAAGCCGGTGTGGAACGGCAGCGAGTTCGCCCCGCGGCTGATGCTGCCGCTGTCGCTGTCCTACGATCACCGGGTGATCGACGGCGCCGCCGCCGCGCGGTTCACCAGTTACCTCGCGCAGCTGCTCGCCGACCTGCGGCGACTGGTGCTGTAACACCCGCCCGGCGACGGGCACGGGGAATTCCGCGGGCGCGCTTGCAGGCGCGCCCCCGCCAGGAGGAAAGACACGCCATGGCAGACGCAAAGGAAGTGAAGGTCCCGGACATCGGCGACTTCGACGCGGTCGACGTCATCGAGGTCCTGGTCAAGCCCGGCGATACCGTCGAGGCCGAGGACTCGCTCATCACCCTGGAGTCCGACAAGGCCACCATGGAGGTCCCGGCACCGTTCGCGGGCCGGATCAGCGAGCTCCGCATCGGCGTGGGCGACAAGGTCGCCGAGGGGGACGTCATCCTGCTCGCCGAGCCGTCGGGGGATGCCGGAGAGGCGGAAACCGGCGACGGGGGCGGTACCGACAGCGCCGGGGGCAGCGGTGAGACCGCGTCCGCCGGGGACGCCGGGCAGGCGGCCCCGCCCGCGCCGCAGCCCGCCTCCGCGGGCGATGCCCCGGCGGACGCCGACTGCGACGTGGTCGTCGTCGGCGCCGGCCCCGGCGGCTACACCGCGGCCTTCCGCGCCGCGGACCTGGGCCTGAAGACGGTACTGATCGAGCGCTATCTCAGCCTCGGCGGCGTGTGCCTCAACGTCGGCTGCATCCCCTCCAAGGCCCTGCTCCACGCCGGCGCCCTGCTCGAGGAGACCCGCCACTTCGCCGAACACGGCATCACCTTCGGCGAGCCCGAGATCGACACCGCGAAGCTCGGCGAGTGGAAGGACAGCGTCGTCGGCAAGCTCACCGGCGGCCTCAAGGGCATGGCCAAGCAGCGCAAGGTCGAGGTGGTCCACGGCGCCGCCGAGTTCGCCGGCAGCCACGAGCTGACCGTGCGCGGCGACGACGGCGAGCGCCGGATCCGCTTCCGCAACTGCATCATCGCCGCCGGCTCGCGGCCGGTGGCGCCGCCGGGCTTCGACCTGGACCACCCCCGGATCATGGACTCCACCGACGCCCTCAAGCTCGAGGACGTGCCGGAGCGGCTACTGGTGGTCGGCGGCGGCATCATCGGTCTGGAGATGGGCAGCGTCTATCACGCCCTGGGCTCGAAGGTGACCGTGGTCGAGATGCTCGACCGCATCATGGCCGGCGGCGATCCGGACATCGTCAAGGTCTACCGCAAGCGCATCGACAAGAGCTACGAGAACATCTTCCTGGAGAGCAAGGTCACCGCCATCGAACCGGACGACGACGGCGTGACCGTGCACTTCGAGGGCGAGAAGGCACCGGAGAGCGACCGCTTCGACCGGGTGCTGGTCTCCGTGGGGCGCCGCCCCAACAGCGACCGGCTCAACCTGGAGGCTGCAGGCGTCGGCCTCGACGAGCGCGGCTGCATCCCCGTCAACGAGCACCAGCAGACCAGCGTCGCCCACATCTACGCCATCGGCGACATCGTCGGCCAGCCCATGCTCGCCCACAAGGCCACCCACGAAGGCAAGGTCGCGGCGGAGTGCTGCGCCGGCGAGAAGAGTGCCTTCGACGCCCGGGTGATCCCGTCCGTGGCCTACACCAACCCGGAGGTGGCCTGGGTCGGCGTGACCGAGGAGCAGGCCAAGGCCGAGGGCCTGGAGATCGAGAAGGCGCAGTTCCCGTGGGCCGCCAACGGCCGCGCTCTGAGCCTGGACGCCAGCGACGGCGTCACCAAGCTGATCTTCGACGCGAAGAGCGAGCGCATCATCGGCGGCTCCATCGTCGGCCCCAACGCCGGCGACCTCATCTCCGAGGTCTGCCTCGCCATCGAGATGGGCGCGGACTGCCACGACATCGGGCTGACGGTGCACCCGCACCCGACGCTCTCGGAGACCGTGGCGATGGCCGCCGAGGCGGCCGCTGGCACGCTCACGGACCTGTACATGCCGAAGAAGAAGAAATGACCCCGGCGGGCCGGGCGTCACCCGTGCGCGAAGGCGTCCAGGCGGGCGATGAGCTCGTCGGTCTTCGCGCGCATCAGCGCCCGGTCCCCGCGCGTCTCCACGTTCAGCCGCACCACCGGCTCGGTGTTGGACATGCGCAGGTTGAACCGCCAGTCGGCGAACTCGATGCTCACCCCGTCGGTGTGGTCGACGGCGACGGCCTCCGCCCCGTACTCCGCCTCCACCGCCGCGATCGCCGCCGCCGGGTCGGCGATCTCACGGTTGATCTCGCCGCTCGCCGGAAAGCGCGCGATGCGCTCGTCGACCAGCTGCGAGAGCGGCTTGCCGGTGCGGCCAATGAGCTCGGCGACCAGCAGCCAGGGCAGCATGCCGCTGTCGCAGTAGGCGAAGTCACGGAAGTAGTGATGGGCGCTCATCTCGCCGCCGTAGATGGCATCCTCGGCGCGCATACGCTCCTTGATGAAGGCATGCCCGGTCTTGCACTGCACCGCCTCGCCGCCGAAGGTCCGGCACAGGTCGATGGTGTTCCAGGTCAGGCGCGGGTCGTGGATGATCCGCTCCCCCGGGCTGCGGCGCAGGAACAGCTCGGCGAGCAGGCCGACGATGTAGTAGCCCTCGATGAACCGGCCCTGCTCGTCGAAGAAGAAGCAGCGGTCGAAGTCGCCGTCCCAGGCCACCCCCAGGTCGGCGCCGCTGTCCGTCACCGCGGCGGCGGTGACCGCGCGGCTCGCCTCGACCAGCGGATTGGGCACCCCGTTGGGGAAGTGTCCATCCGGCTCGTGGTGGACGCGCACGAACCCGAACGGCAGGCGCGGCGCGAGGGCATCCACCACCGCCCCGGCGCCGCCGTTGCCGGCATTGACCACCACCGTCAGTGGCGCCAGCGTCGCCGTGTCGATGCTGCCGAGCAGGTGCTCGACGTAGTCCGGCCGGTGATCGAAGGCCTCCAGGGTGCCGCGTCGCGGGCGCACCGCGAGCTCGGGGCCGGCGGCGAGGCGCTCGATGTCGCCGAGGCCGCTGTCGCCGCTGATCGGCCGCGCGCCCTCGCGCACCAGCTTCATGCCGTTGTGGTCCCGCGGGTTGTGGCTCGCGGTGACCATGATCCCGCCGTCGAGGCCGTAGTGGAAGGTGGCGAAGTAGACCTCCTCCGTACCGACGACGCCGATATCGAGGACGTACACGCCGCCGTCGCGAAGGCCGTCCGCGACCGCCGCGGCGATCTCCGGGCTGGACAGCCGGATGTCGCGCCCGAGCGCGACCCGGCCGGGGCTGAGCGCCTCGGCGTAGGCGCGCCCGATGCGCCGCGCGAGCCCGGCATCCAGGTCGTCCGGCACCCGGCCGCGGATATCGTAGGCCTTGAAGCATCCCAGCAGTTCGCTCATGACGTCCTCGCTCGGCTGAAGGGCGGAGTTGAGGCGGGCAGTTTACCCGGCGGCGGCGCCCCGGCTGCAACGCGGACCACGACAGGACCGGCATCGACTGGCCGGGAGGCGCGCCGGTGAGCCGTTTCGCGCGGATTGTCGCCACCGGCCGTCACCTCCCCACCGAGCGTGTGAGCAACGCCGACCTGCTCGAGCGCCTGGGCGAGGCGCACGCCGGGCGCCTCGCCCGCTTCGAGTCGGGATCGGGCATCCACGCGCGCTACCGCGCCGCCCCCGGCGAGGCCACCTCCGACCTCGCCGCCGCCGCCGCGCGGCAGGCGCTGGCACGCGCGGACCTGGCCCCGACGGACGTCGACATGATCCTCGTGGGCACGGACACCCCGGACTTCCCCACACCGGCGACCAGCACCGTGCTCCAGGCCAAGCTCGGCGCCCACCAGGCCGGCACCTTCGACATCGGCTGTGCGTGCGCCTCCTTCCCCACCGCGCTCGCCACCGCGCAGGGGCTGATCGCGACCAACACCGGCGTGGACACGGTACTGGTGGTGGGGGCCTATCTCATGAGCCGGCATACCGCCGACGACGACCCCATGGGATTCTTCTACGGCGACGGCGCCGGCGCGGCGGTGGTCACCGCCGGCGACCGGCCCGGCGTGCTCGGGGCGGCCTTCGAGGCGGACGGGCGCTACGCCGACTACTGGGGCATCGACGCCGGGGGCACCGTCGAGCCCGCCTCCGCGGCGGCCGTTGCCGCCGGGCGACACCGCGTCCGGGTCAAGCACCGCTACCCGCCGGAGGTCAACGAGACCGGCTGGCCGCGCCTCGTGCGGCGCCTGGTCGCCCGCTGCGGCCTGGCGGTGGCGGACATCGACCACGTGATCTTCACCCAGATCAACCGCTGCACCATCGAGCACGCGTGTGCGGCGCTGGGGCTGACACCCGAGCGCGCGGTGATGATCATGGGCGAGTGCGGCTACACCGGCTCCGCGTGCGTGCCCATGGCGCTCGACCACCTCCTTGGCAGCGGCCGCGCCGCCGCCGGGGACCGGGTCGTGCTGCTCGGCTCCGGCGTGGGCTACAACATGGCCGCCGTGGCCCTGGAGATCGGCAGCGACGCCCTGCGCGCCAATCCGGGGTGACGGCGGGACACGCAGGCGCGTCACGGCGCTACACTGGCAGCAGGCCGCCACCGGATAAAGGCGGTTCCCGTGGAAAGCAGGGGGTACGATGCGACAGGCGAGCGAAGAAAAAGCCCGGGAAGAAGTCATCGACACCATCGCCGGGCGCGTCGGCGAGCGCTGGAGCGGCGAGGACGCGCCGCTGGTGGAGACGTTCGTGCGCCAGTACTTCGAGGGGGCGGCACCGGAGGACGTGATCGACCGCCGCCCGGACGACCTCTACGGCGCCGCGCTGTGCCACTGGAACCTGGGCGAGGTCCGCGCCCCCGAGCAGGTCCATATCCGCGTCTACAATCCGGACGCGGAGCAGAACGGCTGGCAGTCGACCCACACGGTCTGCGAGGTCGTCGCCCCGGACATGCCGTTCCTGGTGGATTCGGTGTCCATGGCGCTGAACCGCCTGGGGCTGACCATCCACCTGATCATCCACCCGGTGCTCACGGTGCGCCGCGGCGAGGACCACCGGGTCGCCGAGATCCCCGACGTGCAGCAGGCCGAGGGCGCCGGCCCCGAGGCATGGATGCACTTCGAGGTGGACCGCCAGAGCGACCAGGACGACCTCGAACGCATCCGCGGCGACATCGCCTCCGTGATCGAGGACGTGCGCCTTGCCGTGGGTGACTGGCGCTCCATCCTGGGCCGCCTCGAGGAGGCGATGCGCGAGCTCGAAAGCCGCCCGCCGCCCATCGACGCGGACCGGCTGGAGGAGGTCTCGGCGTTCCTGCGCTGGATCCACGACGATCACTTCACCCTGCTTGGCTACCGGCGCTACGAGCTGTCCCGCAAGGGCCGCCGCGACGAGCTGCGCGCGGTCGCCGACTCCGGCCTGGGCATCCTGCGCGCGCACAGCGGCGACGAACGCTCGGAGAGCTTCGCGGCCCTGCCCGCCTCGGTTAAGGCGCTGGCCCGCGACCCCGAACCGCTGGTGCTGACCAAGTCCAACAGCCGCGCCACCGTCCACCGCCCGGGCTACATGGACTACATCGGCATCAAGCGCTTCGACGCGAACGGCGAGGTGATCGGCGAGCACCGCTTCCTCGGGCTGTTCACCTCCGCGGCCTATCACCGCAGCCCGCGCACCATCCCGCTGCTGCGCCGCAAGATCGAGCAGATCCTCGAGCAGGCCAACCTCCGGCCCAACAGCCACGCGGGCAAGGCGCTGATCAACATCCTCGAGACCCATCCGCGGGACGAGCTCTTCCAGGCCTCCACCGACGAGCTCTACGAGACCGCCAAGGGCATCCTGCACCTGCAGGAGCGCCAGCGCGTGCGGCTGTTCGTGCGCTACGACACCTTCCGCCGCTTCGTCTCCTGCCTCGTCTACGCCCCCCGGGAGCGCTACAACACGGACGTGCGCGAGCGCATGCAGTCGATCCTGGTCGACACCTTCTCCGCCGAGAACGCCGAGTTCTCGGTCCAGCTCTCCGAGTCCGTGCTCGCGCGCATCCACTTCATCGTGCGCCTGGCCAAACCCGGCAAGCCGAGCTACGACCACGACGACCTCGAACGGCGCCTGGCGCACACCATGCACAGCTGGCGCGACGACCTCAGCGAGGCGATGCTGGAGTACTTCGGCGAGGCCCGCGGCAACCGCCTGCTGCAGCGCTACGGCGACGGATTCAGCGCCGCCTACCGCGAGGACACCGTGCCCCGCGCGGCGATCCACGACGTCGAGCGCCTGGAGCACATCAGCGGGCCGGACGACCTGGGGATCGTGCTCTACCGCCCGCTGGAGGCACCGCCGGAGATCCTGCGCCTGCGGCTGTTCCAGTACGAGCGCCCGATCGTGCTCTCCGATGCCCTGCCGGTGCTCGAGCACATGGGCGTGGAGGTCGTCGACGAGCGCCCCTACGAGGTACACCTGCAGCGCGGCGGCATCGCCTACATCCACGACTTCGGCCTGCGCTACGCGAGCGCCGGCCAGCGCGAGCCGGAGAACATCCGCACGCACTTCCAGGACGCCTTCTCCGCGGTCTGGCACCGCCGCGCCGAGGACGACGGCTTCAACCGCCTGGTCCTCGCCGCCGGGCTGACCTGGGAGCAGATCGTGATCCTGCGCGCCTATGCGCGCTACCTCCGCCAGGCCGGCCTGCCGTTCAGCCAGCAGTACCTGGAGGAGACCTTCGCCAACAACGCCACCATCACCCGGCGGCTTGCCCGGCTGTTCGCCGCCCGCCTCGATCCGGACAGCGCCGACGAATCCGCGGCAGCGGCCCTGGGCGAGGAGATCGAGGGCCTGCTCGAGGAGGTCACCAGCCTCGACGAGGACCGCATCCTGCGCCGCATGCTCGCCGCGGTGCAGGCCACTCTGCGCACCAATTTCTACCGCCGTGACAGCGAGGGCCGGCGGCGGGAGTTCGTCTCCCTCAAGCTCGACCCCCGGGCCATCCCCGGCGTGCCCAAGCCGGTGCCGGCCTACGAGATCTTCGTGTACTCGCCGCGGGTCGAGGGCGTGCACCTGCGCGGCGGCAAGGTCGCCCGCGGCGGCATCCGCTGGTCCGACCGCCGCGAGGACTACCGCACCGAGATCCTCGGGCTGATGAAGGCACAGATGGTCAAGAACGCCGTCATCGTGCCCATGGGCGCGAAGGGCGGGTTCGTCTGCAAGCAGCTGCCCGAGGACCGGCAGGCCGCCGCGGACGAGGTCCTCGCCGGCTACCGCATCTTCATTCGCGCCCTGCTCGACGTCACCGACAACATCGCCGCCGGCGAGGTCAGCCCGCCGCCGCAGGTGCTGCGCCACGACGACGACGACCCGTACCTGGTAGTCGCCGCGGACAAGGGCACGGCCACGTTCTCGGACTACGCCAACGAGCTCTCCGACGAATACGGCTTCTGGCTCGGCGACGCCTTCGCCTCCGGCGGCTCCAGCGGCTACGACCACAAGAAGATGGCGATCACCGCCCGCGGCGCCTGGGTCGCCGTGCAGCGCCACTTCCGCGAGCTCGGCCGCGACATCCAGAGCGAGCCGTTCACCGCCGTGGGCATCGGCGACATGTCCGGCGACGTATTCGGCAACGGCATGCTGCTCTCCGAACAGACACGGCTGATTGCCGCCTTCGATCACCGTCACATCTTCATCGACCCGGACCCGGACCCGGAGACGGGCTACGCCGAGCGCCAGCGGCTGTTCGGCCTGGCCCGCTCGAGCTGGGAGGACTACGACCGCAGCCGGATCTCCACCGGCGGCGGCGTATGGCCCCGCTCGGCCAAGTCCATCCAGCTCTCGGCGGCCGCCCGGCAGGCACTCGGCATCAGCGGCGGCGAGCGGCTCACCCCGCTGGAGGTGATCTCGGCGATCCTGCGCGCGCCGGTGGACCTGCTCTGGAACGGCGGCATCGGCACCTATATCAAGGCCTCCGGCGAGTCCCACCAGGACGTCGGCGACAAGGCCAACGACGCCCTGCGCGTCGATGCCGACGAGCTGCGCTGCCAGGCCGTGGGCGAGGGCGGCAACCTCGGCCTCACCCAGCTCGCGCGGGTGGAGTTCGCGATGCATGGCGGGCGGGTCAACTCCGACGCCATCGACAACTCCGGCGGCGTGGACTGCTCGGACCACGAGGTCAACATCAAGATCCTGCTCAACCGCACCGTCGACGACGGCGACCTCACCACCAAGCAGCGCAACCGCCTGCTCGCGGACATGACCGACGAGGTCGCCCGCCTGGTGCTGGCCAACAACTACCGCCAGACCCAGGGCCTGTCGCTGCTCCAGCATCACGCCGCGGAGCTGATCGACGAGCACGGGCGGTTCATGCGCGAGCTCGAACGCGGCGGCCGGCTGGACCGCACGGTCGAGCACCTGCCCGACGACGAGGGGCTCGTGGAACGGGGCAAGGCCGGCGGCGGACTTACCCGCCCGGAGCTCGCGGTGCTGCTCGCCTACGCCAAGATCGAGGCCTACCCGGAGCTGCTCGGCTCCGAGCTGGTCGCCAGCGACTACCTCACCGCCGAGCTCATGCGCTACTTCCCGCAGCCCCTGCGCGAGCGCTTCCGCGAGCGGATCGAGGGCCACCCGCTGCGCGCCGAGATCACCGCGACGGTGGTGACCAACCACATCCTCAATCGCATGGGCGCGACCTTCCTCTTCCGCATCCGTGCGCGCACGGGCGTGGACGCGGCAGACGCCGCCCGCGCGTACTTCGCCGCGCGGGACATCTTCGGGCTGCGCGAGCTCTGGCACGAGGTGGACGCCCTGGACAACCGCGTCCCGGCGACCACCCAGCTCCGGCTGCTGGAGGCGCTGTGCGAGCTCCAGGAACGGGCCACGCTGTGGCTGCTGCGCAACCTGCCCTCGCCGCTGGACATCGAGGAGACCGTCGCCCGCATCTCGCCGGCGGTGCGCCACCTCGGCGAGACCCTGGACGAACTGCTGCCCGAGGAGGACCGCGGCCTGCTGGAGACCGAGGTCGGACACCACACCGAGGAGGGCGTACCCGAGGCACTGGCCCGCCGTGTCGCCCGGCTGGACGCACTCTACGCCGCGCTCGACCTGGTCAAGGTCGCCAGCGACACCGGTGCGCGCCTGCGCGAGGCCGCGGAAGTCTACTACACCGCCGGCACACGCCTGGAGCTGGGCTGGCTGCGTGAGGCGATCACCGAGCACCGCGTGGATGATCCCTGGCAGGAGCGCTACCGCGCGGGCATGGAGGAGGAATTCTTCGTCCAGCTCCGGCGCATGGCCGTGCGCGTGCTGCGCAGCGGCGACAGCGACACCCCGGCGGCCGAACGCCTGGAGCGCTGGATCGGGGACAACCAGGCCATGGTCGAACGCCTCGCCCAGACCATCACCGAGCTGCGCAAGGCCGCGCAGGTCGACCTGCCCATGCTCGGGGTCGCGCTCCAGGAGCTGCGCAACCTCGGCCAGGCCGGTGCCGCCCAGCAGCTCGTCACCGGCGAACCCGCATGAACGAGGGACCATGAACGACGACATCATCGAGCTCCACCGTGAGGTCAGCGGCGAGGGCGCGCCGCTGGTCCTGCTCCACGGCCTCTACGGCTCCGGGGCCAACTGGCGCCGCTATGCCCGGCGCTGGTCCCGGGACCACCGGGTGATCGTGCCCGACCTGCGCAACCACGGCCGTTCGCCGCACAGCGGGCGCATGGACTACCCGGCCATGGCCGCGGACGTGGCCCGCATGCTCGAGGCCGAAACGGAGGGCCCGGCGGTGGTGCTCGGTCACAGCATGGGGGGCAAGGTCGCGATGGCGCTGGCCCTGACCCGCCCGGCGCTCGTCCGCGGGCTGATCGTCGCCGACATCGCGCCGGTGGCCTACGCCGACAACGACCACGACGCCATCATCGCCGCCATGCAGGCGGTGGAGCTGGCGGACGTGGGCAGCCGCAGCGACGCCGACCGCCAGCTCGCGGCGCGTATCGACAGCCAGGCCATCCGGCAGTTCCTGCTCACCAACCTGGAACGCGCCGACGGCGGCTGGGACTGGCGGCTGCCGCTGGCGATCCTGCGCCGGGCACTGCCCGACATCCTCGGCTGGCCGGCGCTCGACGGCCGCTGGGACGGCCCGGCACTGTTCGTCCACGGCGGACGCTCGCCGTACGTGGATGACGACGGTCGCCGGGCCATCGCCGGATACTTCCCGAACCACGAAGTGGAAACGCTACCCGAAGCAGGCCATTGGCTTCATGTCGAGGCGCCGGAGGCGTTTACCGGGGCCGTGGAGGGCTACCTGGCCGATCGACTTTGAAAAAATGGAAAATATTTCTATAAATTGGAGGAGGTGGTTGTCGAACGGCCCCCGGCCGTATAATCGCCCGCCTCGCCCATCGCTCGACGTCACTGGGGAATCAAGGTAACCACACAATGTCCGAAGACTTTCGCAAGAGCGCGCTCGAATACCACCGCAACCCCGTCCCGGGCAAGATCGCGGTCACGCCGACCAAGCCGCTGGCGAACCAGCGCGACCTCGCCCTCGCCTACTCGCCGGGGGTGGCCGCCGCCTGCGAGGAGATCGTGGAGAACCCCGATGCGGCCGCCGAGTACACCGCACGCGGCAACCTCGTGGGCGTGGTGACCAACGGCACCGCGGTGCTCGGGCTGGGCGCCATCGGGCCGCTGGCTGCCAAGCCGGTGATGGAGGGCAAGGGCGTGCTGTTCAAGAAGTTCGCCGGCATCGATGTCTTCGACATCGAGGTCGACGAGCGCGACCCGGACCGCCTGGTCGAGATCATCGCCTCGCTGGAGCCCACCTTCGGCGGCATCAACCTGGAGGACATCAAGGCGCCCGAGTGCTTCCAGGTCGAGGAGCAGCTGCGCGAGCGCATGAACATCCCGGTCTTCCACGACGACCAGCACGGCACCGCGATCACCGCCGCGGCGGCGATCTACAACGGCCTGCGGGTGGTCGAGAAGCGCTTCGAGGACGTCAAGCTGGTCGCCTCCGGCGCCGGCGCCTCCGCCATCGCCTGCCTCGATCTTCTGGTCTCGATGGGTCTCAAGCCCGAGAACATCATCGTCAACGACTCCAAGGGCACCGTCTACAAGGGCCGCAAGGAGTACATGGACCCCCGCAAGGAGGTCTATGCCGCGGAGACCGACGCCCGCACCCTGGGCGAGGCGATCGAGGGCGCGGACATCTTCCTCGGCCTGTCGGCACCGGGCGTGCTCAAGCCGGAGATGGTCGAGCGCATGGCCGAGCGGCCGCTGATCCTGGCGCTCGCCAACCCGACCCCGGAGATCCTGCCCGAGGAGGCGCAGGAGGTCCGCCCGGACGCGGTGCTCGCCACCGGCCGCTCGGACTACCCCAACCAGGTCAACAACGTCCTGTGCTTCCCCTTCATCTTCCGCGGCGCACTGGACGTGGGCGCCACCGGCATCAACGAAGAGATGAAGAAGGCCGCGGTGAAGGCCATCGCCGACCTCGCGCTGGTGGAATCCTCGGACGTCGTGGTCGCCGCCTACGGCGGCAAGCCGCTGAAGTTCGGCGCCGACTACCTCATCCCCAAACCCTTCGACCCCCGGCTGATCACCAAGGTCGCCCCGGCGGTGGCCCAGGCGGCGATGGACTCCGGCGTGGCCACGCTGCCCATCGAGGACTTCGCCAGCTACCGCCTGCGGCTCAGCCAGTTCGTCTTCCAGTCCGGGCTGGTGATGAAGCCGATCTTCGAGCGCGCCCGCCAGGACCCCAAGCGCGTGGTCTACGGCGACGGCGAGGAGGAGCGCGTGCTGCGCGCCGTGCAGGCGGTGGTGGACGACGGCCTCGCCCGGCCCATCCTCGTCGGCCGCCGCCGGGTGGTGAAGATGCGGCTCAAGCGCCTCGGCCTGCGACTCGGCATCGACGAGGACTTCGAGCTGGTGGACCCCGAGGACGATCCGCGCTACCGCGAGTACTGGACACTGTACCACTCGCTGATGGAGCGCCGCGGCATCACCCCGGACCGCGCCCGCCAGATCGTGCGCACGCGCAACACCGTGATCGCCGCCCTGATGGTCAAGCGCGGTGAGGCGGACGCCATGCTCGGCGGCATGGTGGGGCGCTACGAACGCCAGATCGACTACGTCGAGCAGGTCCTCGGCCGCCGGCCCGGCGTGCGCAACCTCGCGGCCATGAACGCGATCATGAGCCCCAAGGGCACGCTGTTCCTGTGCGACACCTACGTCAACAACGACCCCACGCCGCACCAGATCGCGGAGATGACCATCCTCGCCGCCGACGAGATCCGCCGCTTCGGCATTACCCCGAAGGTGGCGCTGCTCTCGCACTCCAGCTTCGGCACCTCCACGCGGCCGAACGCGGAGAAGATGCGCGAGGCACTTGAGCTCATCGAGGACCGTGACCCGACCCTCGAGGTCGAGGGCGAGATGCACGGCGACGCGGCCATCAACGAGCAGATCCGCAACCGCATTTTCCCGAACTCGCGGCTTCGCGGGCAGGCCAACCTGCTGATCATGCCCAGCCTCGACGCGGCCAACATCGCCTTCAACCTGCTCAAGACCGTCTCCGACACGGTCTCGGTCGGCCCCATCCTGTTGGGTTCGAACCAGCCCGCCCATATCCTGACCCCGTCGGTCACGGTCCGGGGCGTGGTAAACATGAGTGCGCTGGCGAGCGTCGAGGCGGCCATGGCCGAGGCAGCGGCCGCGGAGTGAGTGCCACGGCGGGGGCGCGGCCCCCGCCGGCCGAGGTGGGCGTATCGCGGGACGCGACGGGTGACAGGCATGACGAGCGAGACACCGATCGGCATTCTGCTGACCAATCTGGGAACCCCCGACACCCCGGACACAAAGGGGCTGCGGCGTTACCTCGCCGAGTTCCTCTGGGATCCGCGGGTGGTCGAGGCACCGCGGCTGCCGTGGTGGCTGGTGCTCCACGGCGTCATCCTGCGCACCCGCCCGCGCAAGTCCGCACAGGCCTACCAGCGGATCTGGGAGGAAGACGGCTCGCCGCTGCTGACCACCACCCGCCGCCAGGCCGAGGCGGTGCGCCGTTTCATCGCCGAGCGCACGGGCCGCCCCATCCCGGTGGCGGTGGGCATGCGCTACGGCCGCCCCTCGATCGAGGACGGCATTGCCGAGCTCGAGCGCGCCGGCGCCGAGCGCATCGCGGTGCTGCCGCTCTATCCCCAGTACTCCGCCTCCACCACCGCGTCCACCTACGATGCCGTGGCCAAGGCGATGACCCGCCGCCGCAGAGTGCCCGGCCTGCGTCTGGTCCGTGACTACCACGACCACCCGGGCTACCTGGACGCGCTGGCCGCCTCGATCAGCGAGTACTGGCAGCACTACGATCGCGGCGACATCCTGTTGTTCTCCTTCCACGGCATCCCCAGGGAGTACGCCGACAGGGGGGATCCCTATCCGGAACAGTGCGCGCGCACCGCCGCGGCGGTGGCCGGGCGCCTGGGACTGGGGCCGGAGGAATGGCTGACCACGTTCCAGTCCCGCTTCGGCCCCAAGGAGTGGCTGCAGCCCTACACCGACGTCACCCTCCAGCGCCTGGCCGGCGAGGGCACCCGGCGCGTGGACATGATCTGCCCCGGCTTCGCCGCGGACTGCCTGGAGACGCTGGAGGAGAACGACATCGGTAACCGCGAGCTGTTCATCGAGTCAGGGGGCGAGTCGTTCCACTACATCCCCTGCCTGAACGTACGCGACGACCACATCCGCGCGCTCGGCGACATCGTCCTGCGCGAGCTCCAGGGCTGGCTCGCCGCCCCGGAACCGGCGGCCAACGACGACGTCTTCTCGGCGGGCGGGCACTGACGCGCCGTCGTTTCCCGGCGGCCCCGCGGCCCGCCACCACGCCACAACGGGAGGAACCGCGATGACCCACGCGATCCGCGTTCACGAGCACGGCGGCCCGGACGTCATGCGCTGGGAGACGGTCGACGTGCCGCCTCCCGGACCGGGCGAGGCGCGGGTGCGCCACACCGCCATCGGCGTCAACTACATCGACGTCTACTTCCGCACCGGTCTGTACACGCCCCCCGGCCTGCCGTTCACCCCGGGCATGGAGGCCGCCGGCGTCGTCGAGGCCGTGGGCGATGGTGTCACCGACATCGCCGTCGGCGACCGCGTCGCCTACGCCGCCGGCCCACCGGGGGCCTATGCCGAGACCCGGGTGACCGCCGCCGACCGGCTCGTAGCGCTGCCGGAATCCATCAGCGACGAGCAGGCGGCGGGAATGATGCTCAAGGGCCTCACGGCGCAGTACCTGCTGCGCCGCACCTACCGGGTGCAACCGGGGGACACCGTGCTGGTGCACGCCGCCGCCGGCGGCGTCGGCCTGATCGCGTGCCAGTGGGCCCACCACCTCGGCGCCACCGTGATCGGCACTGTCGGCAGTGCCGACAAGGCGGCCCTGGCACAGGCACACGGCTGCCATTACCCGGTGAACTACCGCGAGGAGGACTTCGTCGAGCGGGTACGCGAGATCACCGGGGGCGCCGGCGTCGCCGCGGTCTACGACTCCGTGGGCCAGGACACCTTCATGGGGTCTCTGGACTGCCTCCGGCCCATGGGCACGATGGCGAGCTTCGGCCAGTCCTCGGGCTCCGTGCCGCCGCTGGACCCCGGCATCCTCGCGCAGAAGGGCTCACTGTTCCTCACGCGGCCGACGCTGTTCACCTACATGGCCCGGCGCGAGGACCTCCTCGCGAGCACGGCCGAGATCTTCGACGTGGTCACCCGGGGCGCTGTGCGCATCGAGGTCAACCAGCGCTTCGCGCTGGGCGACGCCGCCGGTGCGCACCGCGACCTCGAGGCCCGGCGCACCACCGGCTCCACCATCCTGCTGCCCTGAGCGCGCCCGCCCCGCCTACGCCGACTCCGTGCCGGCGTCGGCGGGGCCCATCCGCTGGACCACCTCGAAGCCCTCGAACCGCGGCCCCTCCAGGTACACGTGGGCATTCCTGCCCGCATTGCGGTGGGCGGCGCGGAAGGCCTCCGAATGCGTCCACGCCTCAAACGCCTCGCGGGAGGTCCACAGGGCGTGGGAGGCGTAGAGGGTGTAGTCCTCCGCCTCCGGGCCGCGCAGCAGGTGGAACTCGATGAACCCCGGCACCTCCTGGAGGTGGGAGTCGCGCTCGCGCCAGATGCGCTCGAACTCCTCCTCATGACCGTGGCGCACCTTGAACCGGTTCATTGCGATGAACATGACGACCTCCATGGTCAGCAACGGGTGTTGTTGGGGACACAGCGTAACCGCTCACGCCGGCCGCACGAACGGCCGGCCGCTGGCGGCGTCGAGGTGCACGCGCACCCGCACGCCGAAGACCTCGCGCATCAGCGCCCTGTCCAGCACCGCCGACGGCGCGCCGGCGGCAATCACGGTGCCACCGGCGAGCACCACCAGCCGGTCCGCACAGGCGGCGGCCAGGTTCGGGTCGTGGAGCACTGCGAGGACACCGCCGCCCCGGCGCGCGAGCCGCCGCGCCAGGGCCACGATGCGCTGCTGATGACCGATGTCCAGGTTGTTGGTGGGCTCGTCCAGCAGCAGGTAGCGCCCGCCGGGCTCGCCGCGGCCGGGCGCCGGCACGATCTGGGCGAGCACGCGGGCGAGCTGCACGCGCTGGCGCTCGCCGCCCGAGAGTCCCGGATAGGCGCGCCCGGCGAGGTGCGCCACGCCGGCCCGGCGCAGCGCCGCGTCAACGATGCGGACGTCGTCCGCCCGCCTGCCCATTCCCGCGTGGGGGCTGCGCCCGAGCGATACCACCTCGCGCACGGTCAGCGCAAAGCCGAGCGCCGGCGCCTGCGGGAGCACCGCCCGCCGGCGGGCCAGCGCCGTACGATGCCAGTCCTCCAGCGGCACGTCGTCCAGCGACACGGCCCCCCGGTCCGGCCGCAATGCCCCGGAGAGCACGCGCAGGAGGGTCGACTTGCCCGCCCCGTTCGGGCCGATCAACGCCACCGTCTCCCCCGGGGCGACGGCGATGTCCACCCCGGCGAGCAGCACCCGGCCGCCCCGGGCAACGCCGATCCCGCGCCCGCTCAGCACCAGCCGTCCTCACCGCCACGGCGGCGCATCAGCAGCCACAGGAAGAACGGCCCGCCGATGCAGCTGGTCACCACCCCGATGGGCAGCTCCGCGGGCAGCACCATGGTGCGGGCGAGCAGGTCGGCGGCGAGCACCAGGGCCGAACCGAGAACGGCGGAGAGCGGCAGCACCAGGCGATGACGCACGCCCACGCTCAGGCGCACGAGATGCGGCACGACCAGGCCGACGAAGCCGATCACCCCGGTCAGCGCCACCGCGGCCCCCACCGCCAGGGCACACAGGGCGATGATCCGGCGCTTGCAACGCTCGACCTCGAAGCCCAGGTGCAACGCCTCGGTCTCGCCCAGCAGCAGGGCGTCGAGCTCCCCGGCGAAGCGCATCAGCGCCAGCGCCGGCACCACGATGAACGCCAGTACCGGTGCCAACCGCGCCCAGGTGACCCCGCCAAGGCTGCCGAGCATCCAGAAGTTGAGGTCCCGCAGGGCCTGGTCGTCGCTGACGAACACCAACAGCCCGATCGCGGCGCCGGCGATGGCGTTCACCGCCACGCCGGCGAGGAGCAGGGTGGGGATGTCCGTGCGCCCCTCGGTGCTGGCGATGCGGTAGACCGCGAAGGTCACCGCCAGTCCACCGGCGAAGGCGGCCGCCGGCACCGCGAGCACCGGCGTCAGGAAGGGGAGTACCGCGGTGAGCGCAGCGGAGAAGACGATGGCGGTGGCCGCCGCCAGCCCGGCGCCGGTGGATACACCGATCAGCCCCGGGTCCGCCAGCGGATTGCGGAACAGCCCCTGCAGGGCCGCCCCGGCCAGCGCCAGCGCCGCGCCCACGGCCGTGCCCAGCACCACCCGGGGCAGACGGATCACGGTCACCACGGTCTCGTGCGCCGGCACCGCCGGCGCCACCGGCAGGCCGGCGCTCCGGGCGAGGATGGTCACGACCTCGTCCGCCGGAACGGCCACCGCACCCACGGACAGGCCGGCCAGGATGGTCGCGCCCCACAACGCGGCAAACACGGCAGCGATCGCGATGACCCGGCGCCGCTCCCGGGCATCCCCACCGGTGTCCGCGGCCGTGACCACCGCCGCCACCGTCAGCGGTCTCCGCCGGAGGACGCCGGATGCAGCCGCTCCGCCAGCCGTCCCGCGGCGGCCGGCGTGCGCGGCCCGAAGCCCAGTAGCAACAGCGCGTCCATGGACACGACGCGCCCCTGCCGGGCCGCCGGTGTCGCGCCCAGCACCGGATGCGCGCGCACCCCCTCGCGCCCCTCCAGCGCGTCCAGCGCACGGCGCGTGAGCAGCAGCCAGTCCGGGGAGGCGGCGATCACCGCCTCCGCGGACAGCGGCCGGAAACCGCTGTAGGCGGTAACGGCGCCCCTGCCGCCGGCCAGTCGGACGATGCCCTCGGCGGACGTCCCCCTCCCGGCGGCCATCAGGTTACCCGGGCCGGCGGCGATCAGGGTGAGCACCGTCGGGCGCGTCCTCGTATCGGCGACACGGCGGCGCAGGGCCGCGAAGTCCGCGGACAGCCGCGCAACCAGCCGCCGCCCGCGGCCTTCGACACCGAGGGCACCGGCTACAACACGCACCTTCTCCAGCACCCCGCCGGGACTCGACCGGTCGGGCACCCGGGTGACGGCGATGCCCGCCTCCCGCAGCTGTTCGAAGACCACCGGCGGCCCGGCATCGGCCATCGCGATCACCCGGTCCGGCGCCAGGGCGATGATGGGCTCGGCGGAGAGCCGCCGCATGTAGCCGACGTCCGGCAGCGTCGTCGCCTCGGGCGGATAGGTGCTGGTGCTGTCCACCGCGACCAGCGCGTCCATGCGATCGAGGGCGTGGACGATCTCGGTGACCGCCCCGCCGATGGCGACCACGCGTTCGGGCCGATCGGCGGCGCGCACGCCGCTGGCCGCGAGCACGGCAAGCACGGCGAGGACGCCCGCGGCCACCAGCACGGTGCGTCCGGGACGCCCGGGGCGTGGGTGCTGCGGTCGCTTCACCATGACAGCCGGTACCCCAGCGCGATCCTGACGTTGCGCCCGGGCTCGGCGGCACCGGTGTAGGTTCGCGAGTAGGCCTCGTCGAAGGCGTTATCGACGCCCAGACGGACCGTCAGCCCGCGCAGGGCCGGCCGTCGCGGCCGCCAGGTAGCGGAGAGGTCCACCACGGTGTAGCTGGCCCGCTCCTCGGACGGGTCGTCCACCTCGTCGAATTCCGCGGCATGGAGCAGCCGGGCACCGACGGTGGTATCCGTCGCCGGCAGCTCGTAGCGCGCGGACAGGCTCACCTGCGGCGGCGTGAGCACGCCGAGCTTCTCGCCGGTGCGCTCGTCCTCGCCGTCGATGCGCGAGAAGCCGAGGCTCGTACGCAGCCGGCCGACACGGTAGTGGGCCTCGATCTCGTCGCCCCACAACCGCGCCTCGGCGACGTTCACCGAGCGGGTGGTGCCGTCGCAGGCGCCGGGGACCGCGGGGTTGCAGTCCGCGAACGGCGATGGCTGGCGGACCTGGGTGTCGATGAAGTCGTCGCCGTGGATCTCGTAGTGGGAGAGCTTGATCCCGAAGCGGTCGCCGTCGACGAGGACGTCCGGGAACCGCAGTCCGCCACCGAACTCCCAGGTCTGCGTGCGCTGGGGCTCGAGGTCCGGGTTGCTCTCGAAGCGGTTGGTGATCGTGCCGAAGGGCGCCCCGAGGGGGATCTGGAAATGGGTACCGCTGGGATAGGCCTCACCGAGGGTGGGCGCGCGGAAGGCCTCGGCACGGTTGACGAACAGCATGGTCCCGCGGGTGGGCTTCCAGGTCAGGCCCAGCCGCGGCGAGACCGCGTCGTCGCTGAGGTCCTCGTCCACGTCGTCGGCGCTCGCCTTGAAGCGGTCGTAGCGCACGCCCGGTATCAGCAGCAGCTCGCCGGGCATGCCGCCGGGCGCACTCCAGCGCAACTCCGCCTGGGCAAACACCGCGGCAAAGTCGTACTCGGCGTCCGGCACGCCGGCGCGTTCGCCGCTGGCATCGCCCCCATCCTGGACGTCGCGGTAGCCCTCCACGCCGTAGGTGACGGTCGTCTCCGCCCCGGCGAACGCGGTCTGCGAGCTGTTGTCCAGGCGCAGACCGGTGGTATCCAGGTGGCGGCGCAGGCGCTCGCCCTCGGGACCGAGGCCGTCGTCGTCCAGGCGGCGCTCGTCCACCCGGGTCTCGTTGCGGTAGAGGCTGACGGCGAGATCGACCCAGGGATCGGACGGGTCGTCGTGGGCGTAGCGCAGCCGCGCGGTATCCGCGCGGATATCCTTGGCGACCGAGTTCTCGTCGCCGGCACCCTGGCCGTTGTTAGGCTCGCGGGCGTCGTTGTCGAAGCGCTGGAACGAGAGCTCGACCTCGCTGTCCTCGTCGGGCTGCCAGCGCCCCTTGGCGAGGCCGGAGACGATGTCGTCGTCGCTGTTGGTCAGCTCGTTGCCGTCACCCAGCTCGATGGTGCCGGAATCACGGCGGGTGATGCTGGCGAGCACGCCGAGATCGTCCCGCGGCCGGCCATAGGCGGTAACCCCGGCGTGGCGCTCGTGATTCACGCCCTGGTAGCCGCCGCGCAGCCATATCCCGGCATGCTCGTCCGGGGCGAGCAGGTCCTCGGCGCGCAGGGTCCGCAGGGCGATGACACCCCCGGTCGCGCCGCTGCCGTACAGCGAGGAGGCCGGGCCGCGAACGACCTCGACCTCGCGCAGCAGCGAGGGGTCGACGAAGAACCGGCCGTCGTGGCCGGAGAGGAAATTCTGGCGGGCGCCATCCAGGGTCACCACCACGTCCGCCCCGGCGAGCCCACGGATGCTGGGCACCTCGCCGGTACGCCGGGGCCCGCCGGTGAACTCGACCCCCGGCAGATCGCCGAGGATGTCGTCCGGCGTCGACGGCTGGCGCTCACGGATCGTCCCGGAATCCACCACGCTCACCATCCCCGGATAGTCAAAGGCCTCGATGGGCGTACGCATCGCGGTCACCGAGATGTAATCCAGCTCCAGCGGGGGCGCCACATCGTCACTATCCGCCGCCGCTGCGGCCGCCGTGAGCGCGAGCATGACCGCCGCACCGGTTCCCGTTTTCGTCCAGCCGTGCATAACCTGTCTCCCGATCAGGTTCCGCGGTCCTGGCTGGCGGCCACGGGGACGCGGCACTGGCTGGCTCGGACTCGAGTGGGTTGTCCTCCCCCGCGGGGTGCGGGGTCATTTCGTCAGGATCAGCTTGTCGCTGTTGGTGCGCCGCAGGCGGTATTCCTGCCGCCCGTGCACGATGATGGCCTCGCCGGCGCTGCCGAGCAGGCAGCGTGCGTCGATCCGGCGCGGGCCGCCGCCCCGGTCGCCGCGCGGTGGCGTCCGCGGCAGGGCCTCGTCGTCGCCCGTACCCGACATCCTCCTCCCTCCCCGTGAAGGCCTCGATCGAATGGCACAAGGCTATAGCGCGATCGGCAAAAACGCAAACGAGAATTGTTAGCGTATACCGGTGTTATTATTGCAGTCGCTTCTCATTCGCGATTAAAGTCAGGGCACTCGCACCAACGGAGATGAGCGATGTCCAGCGATACGGTGGGACGGACAGCGGACCTGGAACCGCTCGAGCAATACCTGCTGCGCGCGTTCCGCAGCGCGGCCTGCGCCCTGCAGTACGAGCCGGACGCGCTGGCCCGGGCGGTGGACGCGGAACTCGGCAACGCGCCGGCCCCGGCCGACGGCGACATCATGCGCCGGCACTTCCGTGCACTGATGGCGACCATCGCCCGTTACGGCCGGCGCACGATCCGCTTCCACGCGACGCCCTGCCCGTGTCTGGGCGCGGACGAGGCGGCGTTCCTGCGCCTGCACGGACGGATGTCCTCCGGCAGTGAGGCGAACGCCATCGCCCACCACCTCGTCGAGGCCGAGGCGGTACCGACGCTGCTGCAGCACGCCTCGGTGATTGCCCTGTACTGCGCCCAGGCGAGGCCGGAGCGGGGGCGGACGACCGCGAAACACCGGTGCCGCAGCCGGCGGCAGCGCACCCGCACCGCCGCCGGAGAACGCCTGCACTAGGCGGACGAGGACGCCCCCGCCTCTTCTGCGACGTCGGAACCGTCCGCGGCCTGACGCGGCGGCAGTGCCGGCACGGTAACCGCGGGCCGGCCGAGGCCCGCATCCATGGCCCGGTGCCAGGCACGCCGGGCAAGCTCCGGCTCGCCGAGCTGCTGGTAGAGGTCACCGAGAAGGCGGTGCGTGAGCGCGTCGTCGTCACGGGCGGCGGCCGCCTCCAGACAGCTCCGCGCCCGGCCCCACAGACCGCCGCGCAATGCCTGCAGCCCGGCGGTACGCAGCAGGACGGGATCGTCCGGGCGATGGTTCAGCCAGCGCTCCGCCTGGGCGAAGCCCTGGTCGCCGGGCACCTCCTCGAGCTCCCCCCAGGCCGTGACCAGGCGGTCGTCCCAGTCGTGACGCAGCCAGCCCTTGAGCAGCTCGGCAGCGGCGGCCGACTCCCCGGAGCGGATCAGGCAACGCGCGTAGTGGGCACGCAGCGCCGGGTCACGACGCTCGGCCCGGGTGAGGCCCTGCCAGATGGACGCCAGGCTCTGTTCCGCCCCCGGGGCCACCGCGTCATCCAGCCGTTCCGTGGCCAGGCGCGTCTCCAGCGCGTCCAGCTCGTCGGCGGGCAGGGCCTGGTGGCGACGCAGCTGGGGCAGCAGCTCGCGGGCGCGCTCCCAGTCCTCCAGCTCGGTGGCGCAGCGGTAGAGCAGTGCCAGGACCTGGCGGTTGCCCGGCGCGCGCTCGTGGAGCCAGGACAGCGTCGCGAGGGCCTGTTCGCGCTGGCGGGCGTCTAGCTGGAGCCGGGCCTGAACCAGGCCGACCGCGACCTCGGCGCCGGACTCGCTCTCGTCGGCCAGGCTGAGGAAGCGGTCGCGGGACTCGTTGTCACCCCGGCGATGGGCGGAGATGGCCGCGAGCAGGTAGTGGAACAACCCCAGCCCGTCCGCCTCGGCCTGGCGGGTGAGCATGCGCTCGGCCTGCTCGTAGTGGCCCTCGGCGAGCTGGATGAGGCCGTTGACCAGACGCTCGCGGCTGCGGTTGCGCCGCCGCCCCTGCACCCACCGGCGCATGCCGCGGGGCGTGGCGAACAGCCGCGCCAGCAGCGTCCAGACCAGCCCCAGGACGGCCCAGCCCACCAGCAGGATGCCGGCGAAGAGCACGAGGCTGGTCTGCACCGACCAGGCCCCGACCTTGATGATCACGAACCCCTGGTGGTCGCGCAGCCACAGCGCGGCGGCGATGCTCGCGAGCAGCAGCAGCAGGGCAACGAAGAGCTTGCGCATACGGCCTCCCTCAGTCGAACTCGCGCACCGGCGCGAGGACCGACTGGATGTCCGGCAGGGTCACGCGCACCGGCCGGTCGGCGAGCGCGTCCAGGCGGTCGAGGGCGTCGGCCACGGCCGCGTCGCCGTCATCGTAGTAGCGGCTCAGCCAGTCACGGGCGCGTTTCAGGGAGTCGCGGTAGAGGGCGCCATCGCCCCGGATGGCTGCGAGCCGAGCGCTCTCCAGCTGCAGCCGGAGGTTCTCGCGCAGGAAAAACCGCTCCCGGATCGGGCGCAGGGGCACCACCTCGCGCTCCGGCCCGGAGACCACCACGAGCTCGCCCATGGCCCCGCGGAACTCGCTCCAGGCGCGGCCGAGGGGACCGCGGGCACCCTCGCCACCGGCCTCCCCGCCATGGTCCGCCGCCTTCGCGGCAGGCAGGGGCTCGGCGCCGGCACGCAGGCGGAGACCATCGACACCGTCGGCGATGCCGGCCAGGGTGGATGCGATCCGGTCGGTCTTCGGTTCCGTCACGGCGAGGAGCCGGTCGATGGCCTGGCGGATCGCCTTACGTTCCGCGATCACCTCGCCGCCCAGGGCAGAGAGCATGCCGTCCGCCGCCTTGAGCGCACCGAGGGCGGCGTCGACGTCACGGTAGTAGCGCAGGCGATGGACGGCGACACGTGCGAGATAGGCGGCCTCGGAGCGCCGCCAGTCGTCCCGGTTGACCTGGGCGAGCTCGGCGACGCGGTCCATCTGCGCCTTGAGCTGGGACTGGGTCTCGGTCACGGCGTCCAGCGAGGCCTTGAGCTCGGCGAGGCGCTGGTCGCGCCCGGCGGTGCGCTCGTCCAGGCTCGACAGACGGCCCCGCAGCTCGGAGATGCGCTCGTCCAGGCCGTCGCTGCGTTGCTTCAGCGCCTGCTGGTCCACCAGCGACGCCTGCCTCGCCGCGAACGCCTGGTAACGCTGCCAGCCCCACCAGCCACCGAGGGCGACCGCGAGGACCGAGACGATGGCGAGCACCAGCGCCGCGACGGCCAGTCCGCGCAGACCGCCGCCACCGGCGCTGCCCCCGCTCGCGGCCTGCCGGGGCGCCCCGGTGGCCTCCGCCTCGCTGTCCTGTCGCTCCTCCCCCTGCACGGGCCGTTCCTGCTCGTTCTCTTCCGTCATGGATGACTCCCTGTGGATGCTTCGGCCGCCTGCCCGAGGGCCTCGATCAGGCCCTCGTCCCCGGGCCGGGCGGCGATCACCGGCACCTCGTGCACACCAAGCGCCCGCGCCCGTTCGGCCACGCGCTCGGAGACGGTGATCAGCCGGCTGCCGCAGGCGGCTTCCCAGCCTTCCGGGCCGACGAGCTCGCGCAGATGCGACAGCCCGGTGACGCTGGTAACGATAGTGTACTGCAGCCAGCCCGCGCGCCAGCCCGCCACCACCGGCGCCGGGTCCACGTCGGGCACCACGGCGCGGTAGACACCGAGGCGGGTCACGCGGACCCCGCGGGCAGCGAGGGTATCGGCGAGCAGCGCGCGACCGTGCTCGCCGGCAAGGATGACACAGTTGGAGCCCGCCGCCGGGTCGAACGCCGGGCTATCGAGCAGCGCGGCGGCCCCGCCGCCCTGCGCCGGGCTGGCGTCGACGGGCCAGCCGCGCCCCCGCAGGGCCCGCGCAGTGCCGGGCCCCACGGCGGCGACACGGGCGTTCGGCGGGCATACGACACCGTCACCACCGAAACGCTCCAGCAGCACCTCGACCCCGCCGGGACTGACGAACACCAGCCAGTCGGCGGCCTCCAGGGCCGCCGCGAGGGCCCGGGCGCTGTCGGGGTCGTCCACGGGCTCGATCTCGATGGTGGGCAGCGGGGCCACCGTGGCCCCCAGCGCCCGTAGCCGATCGATAAGCGCGTCGGCCTGCGACCGGGGGCGCGTGACCACGACCCCGATGCCGGCCAGCGTCCGGCTCATCGGCCCTCCGCCTCCGCCAGCAGTGCCCCGGCCCCCTGGGCCAGCAGGTCGTCGGCCACGCGCTGGCCGAGCGCCGCCGCCTCGCCGCGGGGCGCCCGCCCCTCGGCGCGCAGCAGCTGCCGGCCATCGGGGCTGCCGACACGGGCGCGAAGCCACAGCTCGTCGCCCTCGAGCACCGCATAGGCGGCGATTGGGACGTGGCAGCTGCCCTCCAGGCGCTGGTTGACGGCGCGCTCGGCGCTGACGCGGTCGAACGTGTCCGGATGGCGCAGGGGGGCGATCAGCTCGTTGAGCGCGTCGTCGTCGCTGCGGCACTCGATGCCCAGCGCGCCCTGGCCAACCGCAGGCAGGCTCTCGTCCGCGGTCAACGGCCGGCGGATGCGTTCGGTGAGCCCGAGGCGGCGCAGCCCGGAGGCCGCGAGGACGATGGCGTCGAACTCACCGGCATCGAGCTTGCCGAGCCGGGTCTGGACGTTGCCGCGCAGCGGCGAGACCCGCAGGTCCGGGCGCCGCCAGCGCAGCTGGCACTCCCGGCGCAGGCTTGCGGTGCCGACGTGGGCGCCCCGGGGGAGCTCGTCGACCCCGGCGTGGTGGTTGGAGACGAAGGCATCGAAGGGGTCGTCGCGCTCGAGGATCACCGGCAGGTGCATACCCTCGGGCAGCTCCGCGGGGACATCCTTCATGGAATGCACGGCGATATCGGCGCGCCCCTCGAACATGCCCCGTTCGAGCTCCTTGACGAACAGCGCCTTGCCGCCGATGGCGGCTAGCGTCCTGTCCTGGATCTCGTCGCCCCGGGTGCTCATGCCCACGAGCTCGACCTCGAGCCCGGGATGGAGACGGCGGAGGGCGTCGGCAACGTGTTCCGCCTGCCACAGCGCCAGGGCACTGCGACGGGTGGCGATACGGACCCGGTCGCGGGGCATGGTACGGCCTCTCGGGTAGCCTGCGTGGCCGTACAGGATGCCACGACCCGCGGGGTCAACTCACGCGCGCCGACCTCAGCAGGCTGCGGACGTGGGGCAGATGCCGCCGGCTGACCTCGAGACGGTCGTCGGTGCCTTCGAGCACGGCGTAGGTCCGCCCGTCGCCGCCCCGCTCCAGGCCGACGAGACGGTCCCGGGCCACCAGCGCCTTGCGGTGGATGCGTACGAACCGGTTGCCGAACTCGTCCTCGAGCTTGCGCAGCGAGTCCTCGATGAGGTCCTCGCCGCGGGCATGCTTGACGGTGACGTACTTCTGGTCGGCCATGAAGTAGCGCACGCTGTCCACCGGCACGAGCTCGATACCGGAGCGCCGGCGGCAGAGGATGTGCTCACGGCCGTCGGTCTCGGGCACCTGCAACGCCTCGAGCTGCGCTCGGTTGAGCCGGCGGGCCTTGGCCAGCGCGGCGGCGAGCCGCTCGGAGCGCAGGGGCTTCAACAGGTAGTCGATGGCCGCCGTCTCGAACGCCTGCAGGGCGTGATCCCCGTGGGCGGTGGTGAAGATGATCGCCGGCGGCTGGGACGACTGGCTCAGGCGGGCCGCCACCTCCAGTCCGTTGGGTCCCGGCATGCGTATGTCCAGGAGCACGACGTCGGGACGGACGCGTTCGGTGAGCACCAGCGCCTCCTCGCCGTCCGCGGCCTCGCCGACCACCTCGCAGTCGCCGAGCTCCGCGATCATCCCCGCCAGCCGCTGGCGGGCCGGGGCCTCGTCATCAACGATGAGTATCTTCATCGGCCACCCCTCGCCAGTAGGGAAACCGCACTGTGACATGATAGACGCCATCGTGGCCGTTGGCCTCCAGGCGTCCCTCATGGCCGAAAGCGAGCGCCAGGCGCTCGCGCACGTTCTCCTGCGCCATGCCGAAGCCCGTGCTGCGCCCCGGACGCTCCGGGGCCGGGTTGATCAGCGCGATCTCCAGCATGTCCGCATCACGCCGTCCGCTCACTGTCAGGGTCCCTCCGTTACGCCGGGGCTCAATCCCATAGTAGACCGCATTCTCGAACAGCGGCTGCAACGTGAGCGGCGGGATCAGGGCGTGACGGGGCAGCGCGTCCACGTCCCAGGCCACGGACAGCCGCTCGCCGAGGCGCTCGCGCTCCATGCGCAGATAGCCCTGGGCGAGGGTCAGCTCGTCGGCCAGCGGCACCAGCCGGTCGCCGCCGGCGAGGCTCGCGCGGAACAGGTCGGCGAGATCCTCGACCAGGCGCTCGGCCCGGGACGGCGCCACCGGGATCATGGAGGCGATGGTATTCAGACTGTTGAACAGGAAGTGCGGGCGGATGCGGGCCTGGAGCGCCTCGTTGCGCGCCTCGGCGGCAGCGCGCATGCGCCGGCGCCACTCGTGCTGGACGTAGAGATAGCGCAGCACCACCGCCGCGACGATGGCGGCCACGGCCAGCACCCGTGCCAGGAACAGGGGATGTCCCGCCGTCACCGGCGCCGCCAGCCACCAGGCCCCCTCGGCGACCGCGGCGGTCACCGCGAGCACCAGCATATAGCTCGCAATCGCGGCCTGCGGGCCCGACAACCGCGCGAGGCGGGGACGCAGATAGCACAGCAGCGCCGAGCTCCCCAGCGCGATCCACTGCACCAGCAACGAGATCAGCCCCAGGGATTGCCAGCCGCCGTCGGGCTGGACCAGCACCAGCACGAAGGCGAGCAGCTCGGCGGTCATCACCACCGTGAGCACGCTCGTTCTGGCACAGAAGTCCGGGAGAAAGCTTTCCCTCGCCGCCACAGTCTCCCCCAGTTGCCCGCGGCACGCCCTCCGTGCCGTGCACGTGGCGGCTCCAGCATGGCCATGGAACGGCGCCGGGCGCAAGCGCCGCGGCGCGTATCGCACCTGTCTGTCTAGTATACTCCGCCAACGCCTTAACCCACGCAGCAGAGGCCAGGGGCCACCATGACCGACAAGACCGCCAGCCAGCTCTGGACCGGGCGCTTCACCGAGGCCACCGATGCCTTCGTCGAGGCGTTCACCGCCTCCGAGCACTACGACCGCCGTCTCTACCGCCAGGACATCCGTGGCTCCAAGGCGCACGCGCGCATGCTCAACCGCGTCGGCGTGCTCTCCGACGGGGACACCCGCGCCATCGTCGAGGGCCTGGACGCCATCGGCGAGGAGATCGAGCGCGGCGAGTTCCCCTGGTCGCCGTCCCTCGAGGACGTGCACATGAACATCGAGGCGCGACTGACCGAGCGCATCGGCGACGCCGGCAAGCGTCTGCACACCGGGCGCTCGCGCAACGACCAGATCGCCACGGACGTGCGGTTGTGGCTGCGCGAGGCGATTGACGAGGCGGTCGCGCTGCTGCGCCGCTTCCAGTACGGGCTGGTGTCCCTCGCCGAGCAGGAGGCGGAGACCATCATGCCGGGCTTCACCCACCTGCAGGTGGCCCAGCCGATCACCTTCGGCCACCACATGCTCGCCTGGTACGAGATGCTGGTGCGCGACGAGGGCCGGCTGCGGGACTGCCGTGAGCGCGCCAACGTCATGCCCCTGGGCTCGGCCGCGCTCGCCGGGACCACCTTCCCCGTGGACCGCGCCATGACCTGCGCGGAGCTCGGCTTCGATACGCCCAGCCGCAACTCCCTGGACGCGGTCTCCGATCGCGACTTCGCCATCGAGTTCCTCTCCGCCGGCGCCACGATCATGACCCACCTCTCGCGCATGGCCGAGGAGCTGGTGCTGTGGACCTCGCCGATGTTCGACTTCATCGACCTGCCCGACCGCTACTGCACCGGCAGCTCGATCATGCCCCAGAAGAAGAACCCGGACGTCGCCGAGCTGGTCCGCGGCAAGACCGCCCGGGTCCACGGCGCGCTGCAGGCGATGCTCACCCTCATGAAGGGCCAGCCGCTCGCCTACAACCGTGACAACCAGGAGGACAAGGAGCCGCTGTTCGACGCCGCCGACACGGTGATCGCCAGCCTCCGGGCCTTCGCGGACATGGTCCCGAACCTCGCGGTCAAGCGCGACAACACCCGCGAGGCGGCCCGCCGGGGCTTCGCCACCGCCACCGACCTCGCCGACTACCTGGTGCGCCGCGGCGTGCCCTTCCGCGACGCCCACGAGATCGTCGGGCGCGCCGTGCGCCACGGCGTCGAGAGCGGGCGGGACCTCGCGGAGATGTCCCTGGGGGAGCTGCAGGGCTTCTCCGATGCCATCGGCGAGGACGTCTTCGAGGTCCTCACCCTGGAGGGATCGGTGGCCGCGCGGGACCACACCGGCGGCACCGCTCCCGCGCAGGTCCGCGCCCAGGTGGCCGCGGCCCGGCAGCGGCTCGGGGAAAAGGCCGGCTGAGCACCGCCTCAGCCGGAGGCCAGCAGCCGCTGCAGGTCGGCGGTGATCGCCTCGACGGAGTCGCTGGGCACACCGCCGGCGTCGTTCGCCGTGATCCGCAGCCGCGCCGTACCGTCACGGTCGAAGACGAACACCGAGCCGTTGTGGCTGACCGGGTAGTTGCCCTCCGCGTCCGGCTCGCCGTAGGAGAACGTGGTGTAGTAGCGCGCCGCCAGCTCGCGGAGCCGGCCCGTCCCGGCGGTCAGGCCGATGAAGCCCTCGCCGAAGGCGGACGTGTAGCGCGCCAGGCGCTGCGGCGAATCCCGCCTCGGGTCGACGCTGACGAACAGGACGCGCGTGTCCTCGCGCTGCGCCGGCGTCAGCCGCTGCATCACGCGGCTCAGGCGCGCCAGTGTGCCCGGACAGACGTCCGGGCACGAGGTATAGCCAAAGAAGAGCAGGACGATCCTGCCGGCCATGTCGTCTTCCGTGATCACGCTGCCCGACTCGCCGGTGAGACGGAACTGCAACGCCGGGAACTGGCCGCGGATATCGCTGGTCCGCCATTCCGGCTCGCTGCAGGCCGCCAGAACGACGGCCAGGGCGATGATGGCGGTGAGTACGTGCAGCCGCGCCCCCCACGTCGTCACTGCCCTCCCGCCGGTGCGGCGTGCATGACGGCGGCGGGGACGGATTAAGCGGCGAATCCTCATGTCCATGGTCTCCTGTTCCAGAGGGCCTGCTGGATACGACGCCCGGCCTTGTCAGTGCGTGGAGGTCGGGCCGCGCTCGCTGCGATACCAGTAGGCCAGCACGATGACCGTGCCGAGCACGCTCATCATGGCCGCCGGTATCCAGGTGAAAATGCCGCCCAGCACCCGGTCCGTGGTGGCGTCGATCGGCCAGGGCGAACCGCAGACCTCGTAGTAGTCGTAGATGCCGCCACCCTCGATGACGATGTATGCGCCCAACCAGATCTGGGGGAAGGCGACCGCCGCGAGCATCAGGCAGCGCTTGCCGAAGCCGATGGCGTAATGCCCCGGCCCGGGCGGGCGCGGGTCGAGGGCGAGCCACCAGAACAGCAGCCCGTCGATGGCCATGCTCCAGTTCATGACCGTGTAGAGCTCGCGGCTGAGCATGGCGTTGTAGTGCACTGCCGGGGTCAGCCAGAGATAGATCAGCCCGACGAACAGCAGCGAGGCCACCAGCGGATGCTGGACGAAGCGGTAGACGCCCTGCACCGGGGCACTGCGCCACGCCGGTGCGATCACGCGGTCACGGACCGGTGCCGGCATCCCCGCCGCCAGCACCGGCAACGGGTTGGCGAGCACGATGAGGATCGCGGCGATATGGTGGAGCACCAGGTGCTGGAGGCGGTGGATGAAGAACACGTACTGGGCAAAGTAGTCGAAGCGGGTCTGGGTGACGGCGTACATCGCCCCCAGGCCGACCAGGAAGGCCGCCGCCCGGACGACCCCCGGCCGTGCCCCGCATGCAATACCGCGGAGATAGAGGAGCAGGGCGACGGCCACCGCGAGGCTCACCATCGGCTGCCACTCGTAGGGCCGGAGAAACCCCGCCACCCCGGCCAGCACGCTTAACCCGTCGCCTGTCATCGCCGCACCGCGTAGTCGGCCAGCATCAGCGCGGGATGCGCCGCGGCGGCGTTGCGGGCGCCGCCGTGCATGGCCACGCGCAGCGGACGGATACGCTCGCGGAACGTCCGCAACCGCTCCCCTGTGAGCCGGCGACGGGGCGGCAGGTCCAGCGCCCGCGGGTCCACCGGCTCGCCGCCGCGCAGGACCTCGTAGTGCAGGTTCGGACCGGTGGCGGTGCCGGTGGCCCCGACGTAGCCGATGACCTCGCCCTGGCGGACCCGATCGCCGTCACCGATCCCGTCGGCGAAGGCGGACAGGTGGGCATAGGCCGTCTGCAGGCGGTTGTCGTGGCGGATACGCACGTAGTTGCCGTAGCTGCTGAACGGCCCGGCGCGGACGACACGCCCATCGCCCGCCGCACGGACCGCGGTGCCCCGTGGCGCGGCGAAGTCCAGGCCCTCGTGCATGCGGGTGTAGCCGAGGACCGGGTGATCCCGCCGGCCGAACAGCGAGGACAGGCGCGCGCCCTTCACCGGCGTGCGCAGCAGCGACGTCGCGACGCTGGCACCGTCGGCGGTGTAGAAACCGTCCCGCCCGCCGTCGGTCCCGCCACCGGGCCGGAACACGGCGAGCTCTCCGCCAGCCTGGCCGATGCGTGCGGCCAGAAGGCGTCCGTCATGGCTTGCCGCACTGTCCTCGTGGACAAAGCGCTCGTAGACGACGGCGAACTCGTCGCCCCGACGCAGGTCCCGCTGGAAGTCGATACGGCCACTGAGACGGCGGTAGGCGGCGATCAGGACCGCCTCCGGTATCCCCGCGCGCATCGCCGCCGGGTACAGCCCGCCGTCGACCCGCATGCGCACGGTGCGCGTGGTCCGCCGGTGCGCCACCCGTCGCTCCCGGGCCTCGAGCCCGCCACCGTCCGTCCGCGAGACGAGCACGCGCGTGTCCGCGTCGGTGCGGATACTCAGCCGGCGTAGGCGCGGTCCCCCACCGTCTTCGTCGAGGACGTGAACCAGTGTCTGGCCCGGGCGTAGCGCGCCGGCGTCCATCACCCCGGAGAGCGCTTGCACGACCCGCATCGCCTCGGCGGCGTCCAGGTCCAGCTCGTTGCCCAACAGCCCGAGCAGGGTGTCGCCGGCGCGCACGGTCAGCCGCCCGGGTGGTGAACCGGGCGGCACCGCCTCCGGGTCGGCACCGGCACGCGCCGCCGGTGCGGGTGTCACGTCGGAAGCATCCCCGCCGGCACTCGCGTGTGTGGCCTGCGGAAAGGGCAGGACCGCCGCCCCCGCGGCGAGCACCGCGGCGGTCAGCAGGAAACGGTTTCGCAGCTGCATGGTGTGACTCCTCGGCCGCCCCCGAACACCAGGCACAGGGCTTCGGAAGCGGTGGTAAACAGGGGGTTGCCGCGCACGGTCCGCCGGCGCGTGAACGGCGGCCGCCGTGGTCGGCACAACGCCCGTCCTCCGGGGAAAACCGGCCGGACGGCGGGGAGCTGGACTCAGGTGGTCGGGGGCGGTGTTACCGGCGCCCGGTCCACGCTGGTGAGGCGCAGACCGGGGCGGGCAAGGGGCGATTCGGAGCGGGCGTGCATGGGCAGGGGGCAGGCCGGTGCCAGTGCCGGCAGGTGCGCCGGAAGATGGCACTCATGCATCCCGGGCGCGGCGACCGGCTGATCACCGTCCGCGGAATCCGGCGTCGCCGCTGCGACAGGCGCGTCGGCGTGGGCGGCGATCTCGGCGCCGGCCTCCGCCGTGTGGGCGACGACGGAGAACGCGACGAGCAGGATCAGGATGCGGGCGATGCACTTCATGGGTCCGCAAGCCTATGACGGCAGCGTCCTCTCGTCCACACATCCCACGGCCAGGGTGAACACCCCACCGTAGTAGTAGCGGTGGTAAACCGGCGTGAGACGGGCGAGCAGCGCCTGGTCCACCCGTCGGGTGATCTGCTCCGGACGCACACCGAAGACACGGTTGAGCGCGACCCCGGCGCGGACCAGCCAGGCCGGCCAGCCCTCCGGGGCCTGCATCTCCAGCGCCCCGAACCGGCCGCCCGGCCGAAGCCATCCGGCAGCACGGTCGATCACCACCGGGTAATCACCGCTCATGCCCAGGGTCAGGGCCGCGCACACCGCGTCCACGGACCGCCCCGGCCCCGCCCACTGCAGGAAATCCGCCTGCACCAGCGAGACATTGTCGAGTCCGAGAGCGTCGGCACGCCTGCGGGCCCGCTCGAGCATGCCGGCGCTGACGTCCACGCCGATGATCCGCCCCGCCGGGCCCACGGCCCGGGCGAGCCGGGGCAGGTTACGCCCGGTACCGCAGCCGAGGTCGACCACCGTGTCCCCCGGAGCCAGGGCCAGGCCGTCCACCAGCGCGGCCCGGTAACGCCCGAGCCGCACCCCCATGGGCACGAACAGCCACAGCAGCGGGTCGTAGTACCCGGCGATACGGGTGTAGACCTGCCGGGCAAAGGCGCCGTCCGCGGACAGGCGGGACACGCTCCCGGGCCTCAGCCGGCGGGCGCCGCGTCCCAGGATCGCCGTGCGTCGCCGAGCACCCGCACCGCCGAGCGCAGGAACAGCAGCGCGACCGCCGTGCCCACCAGGATGTCGGGCCACGGGCTGGCGGTGAGCGCCACCGCGCCGGCGGCGACGAGCACGCCGACGTTGGCGACGATGTCGTTGCGTGAGCACACCCACGCCGAGCTCATGTTCACGTCATCGCCGCGATGGCGGGTCAGCACCACCAGGCAGGCGGCGTTGGCGAGCAGCACCAGCACGCCGATACCGGCCATCAGCCCGGAGGCCGGCGCAACGCCCCACAGGGCCTTGGCACCGGCCTCCAGCAGCACGGCGATCCCGAAGGCCGCCATGATTCCGCCCTTCAGCCCCGCCGACGCGGCCTTCCAGCGTGCCCCGCGAGCCACGGCCACGAGGCTGAAGCCGTACACCAGCGCGTCCCCGAGCATGTCCAGCGAATCGCCGAGCAGCGCGGTGGATCCGGCGACCCAGCCGGCGCCGAACTCCACCACGAACATCACCGCGTTGATCACCAGAACGACCCAGAGCATGCGCGCCTGACGCTCCGCCAGGGCGCTTGCCGCGCAGTCGTCGTCGTGACAGCAACCGGCCATCGCACACCTCACTCGTCATCGATCCTGACCGGTACGGTAATCCTTATAGTGACTACAAGGTAAAGCTTTCACCCCCGCGCCGGGCATTGACGGAGCAGGCCACACGGGCATAGCTTATATTGCAGCGCAGCACAGGGAAGACCGCGAGGCCGTTCCCCGCCGGGGCCCGGTGGCCCCGCGACGCGGCGTGCTGCCAGGGAGGCGACAGTGTCCCGTGAAGACCCTTCCGATACCGGCCGCCCGGCCGCCGAGACCGCGGCGGAGGCACCCCCGGAAACCGACCTGGACCGGGGCCTCACCGAGGCCGAGGCGCAGGAGCGGCTCGCGCGCTACGGCGAAAACACCCTTGCCGAGAACGGCCACAGCGTCCTCGGCCAGCTGCTTTCCTACCTCTGGGGCCCGATCCCCTGGATGATCGAGGCGGCGGCCATCCTCTCCGCCGCGGTGGGCCACTGGGCCGACCTCGCCGTGATCCTCACCATGCTCGTGGTCAACGCCGGCGTGGGCTTCTGGCAGGAGCACAAGGCGGACTCCGCCATCGACAGGCTCCGCGAACGCCTGGCGCTCAACGCCCACGTCCTGCGCGACGGTCAGTGGCGCACGGTGCCGGCGCGAACGCTGGTGCCCGGCGACGTCATCGCGGTGCGCATGGGCAACGTCATCCCCGCCGACCTGCGTCTGTGCCGGGGTGAGTACCTGAGCGTGGACGAGTCGGCGCTCACCGGCGAGTCCCTGCCGGTGGACAAGCAGGCCGGCGACACCGCCTACTCCGGCTCCTCCGCCAAGCAGGGTGAGATGACCGGCGTCGTGACGGCCACCGGCATGGACACCTATTTCGGCCGCACCGCCCAGCTGGTCCAGGCCGGCAGCGGGCGCTCCCACTTCCAGCGCGCGGTGCTGCGCATCGGCAACTTCCTGATCTTCGGCACGCTGGGACTGGTCGCGCTGATCGTGGTGGTCTCGCTGTTCCGCCACGCCCCGGCGCTGGAGACCATCCGCTTCGTGCTCATCCTCACCGTCGCCGCCATCCCGGTCGCCCTGCCGGCGGTGCTGTCGGTGACCATGGCCATCGGCGCCGAGCGCCTGGCGCGGATGAAAGCCATCGTCTCGCGGCTGGTGGCCATCGAGGAGATGGCCGGCATGGACGTGCTGTGCGCCGACAAGACCGGCACGCTCACCTGCAACCAGCTCACCGTCGGCGAGATCGCCCCGTTCGGGGACGCCGACGAGGCCGCGGTGCTGCTCGCCGCGGCACTGACCGCCGAGCGCGACGAGAGCGAGGAACCGGACGCCATCGACACCGCCATCCTCGCCGCCCTCTCCGACGCCTCCGCCCTGGACGCCTACCGGGTCACCGGTTTCGTGCCGTTCGACCCGGTGAGCAAACACAGCGAGGCCACCGCCGAGCGCGACGGCGAGCGCGTCCGCTTCGCCAAGGGCGCCCCGCAGGTGGTGCTCGGCATGTGCGATGTGGACGATGACCTCGCACGGCAGGTGAGCGAGGCCACCGACCGCTTCGCCGCCGACGGCTACCGCACCCTCGGCGTGGCGCGCAACGACGGCGGGGCGTGGACGTTCCTCGGCCTGATCCCCCTCTACGACCCGCCGCGGGAGGACTCCGGCGCGGTGATCGGGCGCCTCCACGACATGGGCATCCGGGTGCGCATGCTCACCGGCGATCACCTCGCCATCGCCCGGCAGATCGCCACGCGCCTCGGACTCGGCAAGCGCATCGTCTCCGCGCAGGAGCGCTTCGCCGACGGCCGCACCCCCGACAACGAGCAGATCGAGGCCACCGACGGCTTCGCCCAGGTGCTGCCGGAGCACAAGCACGCCATCGTCTCCTCGCTGCAGTCCGCCGACCACATCGTCGGCATGACCGGCGACGGCGTGAACGACGCCCCCGCGCTGCGCCGCGCGGACGTGGGCATCGCGGTCAGCGGCGCCACCGATGCCGCCCGCGCCGCCGCGGATCTGGTCCTCACCGAGGCCGGTCTGTCGGTAATCGCCACCGCGGTGGAGGAGGCCCGGCGCATCTTCCGGCGGATGAACAGCTACGCCACCTTCCGCATCGCCGAGACCATCCGGGTGCTGCTGTTCATCGCCCTGAGCATCGTCGTCTTCGACGTCTACCCCGTGACCGCGATCATGATCGTGCTGCTCGCCCTGCTCAACGACGTGCCCATCATGATGATCGCCTACGACAACGCCCCGGTGGCCGATCACCCGAGGCGCTGGGACATGACCCGCACGCTCTGCGAGGCGTCGCTGATCGGCGCCCTCGGGGTGATCGCGACCTTCATCCTCTACTGGCTCGGGCGCCACCCGCTGGGGCTGGACGGCGACACGCTGCAGACGCTGATCTTCCTCAAGCTGCTGGTCGCCGGGCACATGACACTGTTCATCACCCGCTCGGACGGGCCGTTCTGGCAGCGCCCGTGGCCGAGCTGGCAGCTGTTCGTGACCCTCGAGGCGACCCAGGTCCTGGGCACGCTGGCGGCGCTGTTCGGCTGGTTCATCACGCCGCTGGACTGGCGCCTGGTGGTGCTGGTGTGGGCCTTCTCGTTCGCGGAGTTCCTGGTCAACGACACGGCCAAGGTCCTGCTCGGGCGGCTGATGCGCTACGGCGCGGGCTACCAGAACCGCCACCTGCGGCGGTTCGAGTCGAGCATGCACGGCCACTGAGCCCCGGCGGCGCCCCCGGGCGCGCCGGCAACCCACGCTGCGGGGTGAACGGCAATGAGCCATTGCGGTGACGAGACCACGACAACGGACGACGACGGCCTGCTGAGGGGGTACACCTTCGAGGAGCTGAAGGTCGACCAGACCGCGAGCCTGGTACGCCAGCTCACCGAACGCGACATCGCGGCATTCGCCGCCATCTCGGGGGACGTGAACCCGCTCAACGTGGACCGCCGCTTCGCCCAGGAGCACGTCTTCCACACCCTGATCGGCCATGGCATGTGGGCCGGCGCGCTGATCTCCAACGTCCTCGGCACCCACCTCCCGGGGCCGGGCACCATCTACGCCCGTCAGACCTTCGACTTCGTCCGCCCCATCGCCCTGGGCACCACGGTGACCGTCACCGTGCGCGTCGCCGAGAAGCACGCCGACAGCGGCCGCGTGGTCATGGAGTGCCTGTGCCTGGACGGGGACGGCAACGTGCTGGTGAGCAGCACCGCCGAGGTCCTGCCGCCGCAGGAGGAGGTCCGGCGCGAGCGCACCGCGCTGCCGGACGTGGAGGTCCTCGACCACGGCGACCGCCTGCGGCGGCTGATCGAGTCGGCGCGGGCGTTGCCCCCGCTGCACATGGCGGTGGTCCACCCGGTGGACGACGCGTCGCTGCTCGGCGCCGTACGCGCCGCCGAGGCCGGCCTGATCGTCCCGGTGCTGGTCGGCCCCGAGGCGGATATCCGCGCCGCCGCCGGGCGCGCCGGGCTCGCCATCGACGACTACCGCATCGTCCCCGCCGGCGACGGCCGCGAGTCCGCCAACCGCGCGGTGGAACTGGTCCACACCGGCGAGGCGGACGCGCTCATGAAGGGCATGCTCCACACCGACGAGCTCATGGGCGCGGTGGTGGACACGGACACCGGCCTGCGCACGCGACGGCGGCTCAGCCACGTCTTCGTCATGGACATCCCCGGCTACGACCGCCCGCTGCTGATCACCGACGCCGCGATCAATATCGCCCCCTCGCTCACGGACAAGGTCGACATCGTGCAGAACGCCGTCGACCTCGCCCACGCCCTGGGCACCGAGGCACCGAAGGTGGCGATCCTCTGCGCTGTGGAGACGGTGAACCCGGCGATGCCGTGCACCGTCGACGCCAGCGTGCTCTGCAAGATGGCGGACCGCGGCCAGATCACCGGTGCGGTGCTCGACGGCCCGCTCGCCTTCGACAACGCCGTCGACGTCAACGCCGCGCGGACCAAGGGCATCCGCTCGCCGGTCGCCGGCCACGCGGACATCCTCCTCACCCCGGACCTGGAGGCCGGCAACATGCTTGCCAAGCAGCTCGAGTACATCTCCCACGCCGCCGCCGCCGGGGTGGTGCTCGGCGCGCAGGTGCCCATCGCGCTCACCAGCCGGGCGGACGACGAGCTCGCACGCATGGCCTCCTGCGCCACAGCAGCACTGATGCACGCCGCCGGCGGGGGCAACGGCCATGGGTGAGGGAGACGCCGTCCTCGTCCTCAACGCCGGCTCCTCCAGCGTAAAGTTCGCGCTCTACCACGTGGACGCCGGCGACGCCCTCAGCCGGGCGCTGCACGGCGAGCTGGCGGGCATCGGCGACGCCCCGCAATTCACCGCCGAGGACGCCGGGGGCGCCGCGGTCGATGCCCCGGCCCTGCCCGCCGACGGCGACGAGGGTTCGCTCATCGCCGGGCTGGTGGGCTGGCTCGACGACTACGTGGGCAGCGGGCGCAGCGTCCGCGCCGTCGGCCACCGGGTGGTCCACGGCGGCCCGCGGCACCATGCCCCGGTGCGGGTGGACGACGCCGAGCTCGACTACCTCACCTCGCTGGAACCCCTGGCCCCGCTGCACCAGCCCCACAACCTGGAGCCGGTACGCCAGCTCCGTGCCTCGCACCCGGACATGCCCCAGGTGGCGTGCTTCGACACCGCCTTCCACCGCAGCCAGCCCCGGTGGCCCAGTGGTTCGCCCTGCCGCGGCGCTACCGCGATCAGGGAGTGCTGCGCTACGGCTTCCACGGTCTGTCCTACGAGTACATCGCCGGCGCGCTGCCAGCCTACGACCCGGCGGCGGCCCGCGGGCGCGCGGTGGTCGCCCACCTCGGCCACGGCGCCAGCCTGTGCGCCCTCTCGGAGGGGCGCAGCGTGGCCACCACCATGGGCTTCACCGCCCTCGACGGCCTGCCCATGGGCCGGCGCTGCGGCGCCCTGGACCCCGGGGTCGTCCTCCACCTGATGCGCAGCGAGGGCCTGTCGGCGGACGCGATCGAGGACCTGCTCTACCGCCACAGCGGCCTCTACGGCGTCTCCGGCATCAGCGACGACATGCACGCGCTGCTCGACAGCGATGCGCCCGCCGCCGCCGAGGCCGTGGCGCTGTTCGTCTACCGCACGGTGCGCGAGATCGGCTCGCTCGCCGCCGCCCTCGGCGGACTCGACGCCGTGGTGTTCACCGCCGGCATCGGCGAGCACGCCGCCGCCATCCGCGAGCGCGTCAGCGCCGGCCTGGAATGGCTCGGCGCGCGCCTCGACCACGACGCCAACACCCGCGGCGGACCATGCATCAGCACCGCGGACAGCACCCCGGCGCTGTGGGTCATCCCCACCGACGAGGAGCGCATGATCGCCGAACACACGCTCGCACTGCTGCGCCGTCACGCCTGAGGCGTGCGGCCTTTCACCAACGGAGCCACAGGAGTACTCACCCATGGAGATCAAAGGCAGGACGGTGGTGATCACCGGCGCGGGCCGCGGCCTGGGCCGGACGACGGCACAGACGCTGGCGGACCGCGGCGCCCGCCTGGCGCTGGCAGACGTCAACGACGAGGGCCTGGCCGAGACCGCGCGGCTGTGCGAGGCGGCCGGCGCGGAGACCCGGGTCTATCACCTCGACGTCTCCGACGAGGCCGCGGTCGAGGAGACCTTCGCCGCCATCGCCCGTGACTTCGGCGCGCTGGATGCGCTGATCAACAACGCTGGCATCACCCGCGACGGCCTGCTGCTGAAGGCCCGCGAAGGCCAGGTCGAGAAGAAGATGAGCCTGGAGGACTGGAACACGGTGATCAACGTGGACCTTCGCGGCGTCTTCCTCTGCACCCGCGAGGCGGCGGAGCAGATGATCGGCCTCGGCAACGGCGGCGTGATCGCCAGCATCTCGAGCATCTCCCGGGCCGGCAACTTCGGGCAGACGAACTACTCCGCGGCCAAGGCCGGGATCGCCTCGATGACCGTCACCTGGGCCAAAGAGCTGGCGCGCCACGGCATCCGCGCCGCGGCCATCGCCCCGGGCTTCACGGAGACGCCGATGGTCGCCCAGATGCCCGAGAAGGCCCTGGACCGCATTCGCGCCCAGGTCCCCCTGGGCCGCCTCGCCCGGCCCGAGGAGATCGCCCACTCGGTGGTCTACGTGCTGGAGAACGACTACTTCAACGGCCGGGTGCTGGAGGTCGACGGCGGCCTGCGGCTGTAGCCGCCGGTCCGGGCGCTAGACGGTCAGGTACTCGCGCACGAGATCGTCGTCGAGCTCGTCCATGGCCCCGGCGGCGACACGCTCGCCGCGGTCGAGGATCACGAAGTGGTCCGCGACGCGGCGGGCGAAGGGCAGCTTCTGCTCGACCAGCAGCACGGTGAGCCCGCCCTCGCGGTTGAGGTGGCGGATGACGTCGCCGATCTCGCGCACCACGTTGGGCTGGATGCCCTCGGTGGGCTCGTCGAGGATCAGCAGCCGCGGCTCCAGGCACAGCGCCCGGCCGATGGCGAGCTGCTGCTGCTGGCCGCCGGAGAGGTCGCCACCGCGGCGGTGGCGCATCTCGTGGAGCACCGGGAAGAGCTCGTGCACCCGCTCGGGGATGTCCCGCCGCCCCACGGCGGCGCGCGCGATGCGCAGGTTCTCCTCCACCGACAGCCGCGGGAAGATCTCCCGGCCCTGGGGCACGTAGCCGATACCCGCGCGGGCGCGGGCCTCGGTGGAGCGGCGCTCGATGGACTCGCCCTCCAGGGTGATCGTGCCCGAGGCGGCGGGCACCAGGCCCATGAGGGTCTTCAGCACGGTGGTCTTGCCGACGCCGTTGCGCCCCATCAGGCAGGTGCAGCCGCAGGCCGGGACCTCCAGGTCGATGTCGCGGAGGATGTGGCTCTGGCCGTAGTACTGGTTGAGGCCGATCACCGAGAGCATAGGGCTGTCCGCTCCTCCCCTGTCTGATTGATAAGGCGCGGCCGGTGCCACCGCGGGGGGCCGGATCGCTCGGGCAGACCGGTCGCAGACCGTCTACAGCCATGGAGGGCCGCGGCCGAGCGTCCCCGGAAGGATTCATGGCGCGTCCGGGATCGGCCTCCCCGGCCGGGCCCATCCCGCCACGATCCGCGACTGATACGCGTCCGACTATTCACCGAGATACACCTCGACCACCCGCGGGTCGTTCTGGACCTCGTCCATGGTGCCCTCGGCGAGCACGCTGCCCTGGTGGAGCACCGTCACCTGCCGGGCGATGGAGCGTACGAAGGCCATGTCGTGCTCGACCACGATCACCGAATGCCGGCCCGCGAGGCGCTGAAGCAGCTCACCGGTCTGCTCCATCTCCTGATGGGTCATGCCCGCCACGGGCTCGTCGACGAGCAGCACCCGCGGGTTCTGCATCAGCAGCATGCCGATCTCCAGCCACTGCTTCTGGCCGTGGGAGAGCGCACCGGCGGGCCGGCGCTCCAGTGAGGCCAGGCCGATGAGCGCGAGCACCTCGGCGAGCCGGTCGCGGTCGGCACTGTCCATGTGCGCGAACAGCGTCGGCCACACGCGCTTGTCCGCGGCCATCGCCAGCTCCAGGTTCTCCATCACGCTGTGGTGCTCGAACACCGTCGGGGTCTGGAACTTGCGGCCTATACCGCCGCGGGCGATGGCCGTCTCCGAGGCCCGACGCAGGTCGATACGGCTGCCGAACCACACGCTGCCGCTGTCCGGGCGCGTGCGCCCGGTGAGCACGTCCATCATGGTGGTCTTGCCGGCGCCGTTCGGCCCGATGATGCAGCGCAGCTCGCCGTCGTCGACGTACAGGCTGAGCCGGTCGAGGGCGCGGAAGCCATCGAAGGCCACGGTCACGTCCTCGACGTAAAGGATCGGGCCGTGGCGGGTGTCCAGCCCGCCGGCGAAGTCCGGCTCGGGCAGGACGAAGTCGAACACCCGGTCCCGACGCAGGACCTCCGCGAGTACCGTCATGCCGCCTCCTCGCCGCGCCGGCGGCGCAGCAGCCCCACGATGCCCCGGGGCAGGAACACCGTGACCACCACGAACAGCGCCCCGAGGGCGAACAGCCAGCCCTCCGGCCAGACCCCGGTGAACACCGTCTTGCCGTAGTTCACCGCCAGCGCACCGACCACGGCACCGATGAGGGTGCCGCGCCCGCCAACCGCCACCCAGACCACGATCTCGATGGAGTTCAGCGGCGAGAACTCGCCCGGATTGATGATCCCCACCTGGGGCACGTACAGCGCCCCGGCGACGCCCGCGAGCATCGCCGAGACCGTGAACAGCCAGACCTTGTAGTGGTCCACCCGGTAACCGACGGTGCGCACCCGTGCCTCGGCGTCGCGCACCGCGGTCACCACCCGCCCGAGCTTGCTCGAGACGATGAACCGGCATATCGCGTAGCCGCCGGCGAGCGCCAGTGCGGAGGCGGCGAACAGTGCCGCCCGGGTGGTGTCCGCCTGGATATCGAAACCGAGGATGTCCTTGAAGTCGGTAAGGCCGTTGTTGCCGCCGAAGCCCATCTCGTTGCGGAAGAACGCGAGCATCAGCGCATAGGTCAGCGCCTGGCTCATGATCGAGAGATAGACGCCGGTGACCCGGGAGCGGAACGCCAGCCAGCCGAACACGAAGGCCACCACCGCCGGCACCAGCACGATGGCCACCAGCGCCACCGGGAACTGGTCGAAGCCGTACCAGTACCAGGGCAGCCGGTCCCAGTTGAGGAAGACCATGAAGTCCGGCAGCACCGGATCGCCGTAGACGCCGCGGGTACCGATCTGGCGCATCAGGTACATGCCCATGGCGTAGCCGCCCAGGGCGAAAAACGCCCCGTGGCCGAGACTGAGGATGCCGCAGTAGCCCCAGATCAAGTCCACCGAGAGCGCCAGCAGGGCGTAGCACAGGTACTTGCCGAGCAGCGTCACCGTGTAGCTCGACAGGTGCAGCAGCGAGCCCTCGGGGGCCAGAAGGTTGGCGGCGGGCACCGCCACGGCCGCCGCCAGGAGTAGCGCGATGAGCACCCGCCCGGCGATGTCGCCGGTGAGCAGCCCGCCACGGTAGCCGAGCCGGGGCAGGGACTTGGCGTCAGCGGTCATAGGGGGTCAGGCCTCCGCCGCGCGGCCGCGCTGGGGGAAGAGTCCCTTCGGCCGCTTCTGGATGAACAGGATGATGAACACCAGCACCAGGATCTTGGCGAGCACCGCACCCGTCGCCGGCTCCAGGAACTTGTTGAGCACGCCCAGCGTCATCGCCCCGACCAGCGTGCCCAGCAGGTTGCCTGCGCCGCCGAAGACCACCACCAGGAACGAGTCGATGATGTAGGACTGGCCCATGTTCGGACCGACGTTGGTGAGCTGGGACAGCGCCACGCCGGCGATCCCCGCCACCCCGGCACCGAGGCCGAAGGTTGCCGCATCGACCCAGTCGCTGCGCACGCCGACGGCCCGGGCCATGGCACGATTCTGCGAAACCGCCCGTACCTTCAGGCCCAGGGAGGTGCGGTTGAGCACGAGCACCAGCAGGGTGAACACGGCCAGGGCGAAGGCGATGATCACCAGGCGGTTGACGGTGAGCGAGAGCACCGGGTTGAGCACGACCGAGCCGCTCAGCCACTCCGGCGCGCTCACCGAGCGGTTGAGGGGCGAGAACACCGTGCGCACGAGCTGCTGGAGAATGAGGCTGATGCCGAAGGTAGCGAGCAGGGTCTCCAGCGGCCGGCCGTAGAGGTGCCGGATCACCCCGCGCTCGATGACCACGCCGAAGGCCCCGGCGACCAGGAAGGCCGCGGGCACCGACAGCACCAGGGCCAGGCCGATATGGCCGGGCATGAGCTGCTGGAGCACGAAGGTGGTGTAGGCGCCGAGCATGATCAGCTCGCCGTGGGCCATGTTGATCACGCCCATCACGCCGAAGGTGATGGCGAGTCCCACCGCGGCGAGCAGCAGCACCGAGCCCAGGGACAGGCCGAAGAAGATCTGCTCGACGCGGTCGTAGAAGCTCACCCAGGTCTGGGTGCGCGCCAGTGCCGAGGCGGCCACCTCGCGCACCGGCCCGGGCAGCGCCCCGTCCGCCGCCGCCTGGCGCAGGGCATTGCGCGCCTCCGGCGCGAGATTGCCGCCGAGCTCATCGATGGCGGCCATGCGCTCGCCGCGGCTGCCCTCGCGCAGGTCGTAGAGCGCGAGACCGACGGCGAGCGCCGCGGCCACCCGCGGGTCGTCCTCGGCGTCGCGGCGCTCGCGCAGCAGCGCCACGGTGTTCTCGTCGAGGTCGCCGAAGAGCCCACGCACGGCCTTCAGGCGCATCTGCGGCGCAGGCGCGTTGAGGCGCAGCCGCGACAGGGCGCCCTCGATGCGGCGGCGCATGAGGATGTTCGCGATCACCCGGTCGAGTCCGCCGTGGGAGGCCACGGGCTCGCCGGTCGCCGCGTCGGTCACCGGTCCGTCGTCATGCCGGATGACCACGCGGCCGCTGGCGTCGTCGACGTAGAGATCCCCCGCCGACAGGGCGGTGAGCACGGCCGCCGCCCGGGGATGGCCGGAGCCGGCGATCTGTTCGGTCACCGTCATCTTCTCGCGGAAGTTACGGGTGTCCAGGCCCTGGAGCAGGGTGGCGAAGTCCGCGGCCACCGCCGCGGCACTCAGCGCCAGCGACAGCCCGATCACGAGCGCGGTGCGCAGCATTGGGCTCATCGTCCGTCCTCCGTGGGGTGGGGGCGGTGCCGGCGGCACCGCCCCGCAGCGACGATCAGTACTCCTGGCCGGAGCACTCGCCGGTGGTGACGTCGTAGTTGCCGCAGGCGAGCGGCTCGCGCCAGTCGGAGATGATCTTGCTGCTCTCCGGCAGGAAATCCGACCAGGCATCACCCGCGACCATGCCCGGGGTCTGCCAGACGGCAGCGAACTGGCCGTTGTCCTGGATCTCGCCGATGAACACCGGCTTGGTGATGTGGTGGTTGGGCATCATCGCCGCCACGCCGCCGGTGAGGTTCGGCGCGGTGACGCCGATCATCGCGTCGACCACGGCCTCCGGGTCGGCGGTACCGGCCTTCTCCACGGCCTTCACCCACATGTTGAAGCCGATGTAGTGGGCCTCCATGGGATCGTTGGTCACGCGGGAGTCGTCACCGATGTACTCGTGCCAGCGCTCGATGAAGGCCTCGTTGGCCGGGGTATCGATGCTCTGGAAGTAGTTCCAGGCGGACATATGCCCGACCAGCGGCGCGGTGTCGATGCCCGAGAGCTCCTGCTCGCCCACCGAGAAGGCGATGACCGGGATGTCCGCGGCGGACACGCCCTGGTTGGCCAGCTCCTTGTAGAAGGGCACGTTGGCATCACCGTTGATGGTGGACACCACGGCCGTGGGCTTGCCCTGGGAACCGAACTCCTTGATCCGCGCGACCTCGCTCTGCCAGTCGGAGAAGCCGAACGGCGTGTAGTTGACCAGGATGTCCTCCTCGGCCACGCCGCGGTCCATCAGGTAGCGCTTGAGGATCTTGTTGGTCGTGCGCGGATAGACGTAGTCGGTGCCCTCGAGCACGAAGCGCTCGATGCCGAGCATGTTGCGCAGGTAGTTGACCGCCGGGATCGCCTGCTGGTTCGGCGCCGCACCGGTGTAGAACACGTACTTCGAGGACTCCTCGCCCTCATACTGCACCGGATAGAACAGCGGCACCTTGAGCTCCTCGACCACCGGTAGCACGGACTTCCGCGACACCGACGTCCAGGCGCCGAAGATCACGTCCACGCCCTCCTGGGTGATGAGCTGGCGGGCCTTCTCGGCGAACAGCGGCCAGTCGGAGGCGGGGTCGACCACCACCGGCTCCAGCTTGCGGCCGAGTACGCCGCCCTTGGCGTTCTGCTCCTCGATGAGCATGAGCATGGTGTCCTTCAGCGTGCTCTCGCTGATGGCCATGGTGCCGGACAGCGAGTGGAGGACACCGACCTTGATGGGCTCCTCGGCGGCGTGGGCGCCGCCCACCGAACCGGCGAGCGCCAGGCCCGCGACGACTCCGGCCAGACGTTTACGAATTGTTCTCATGGCTGCCCCTTCCTCGATCGTTGCTTGATTTGGCACCGCCGCCCGGCGGCATCGGAAAGGGGCATTACAGGGATCGTGCCAATAGGCCCAAGACACTGTCTTAAAAGGTTATTCACGGAATACCGGCAAACCCGGAAACGTAACCGGTGGTCGACACGCACCCCGGCGTGGTGCACTGCACCGGCGCCAATGCATCATGGCGGTGCAGCGCTTCCGGCGGGGTGGCGAGGTGGCCCACGGGCCTCGTACCCACCGTCACGGACGCCTGCCGACCGGGGGCACTAACCGATACGGCCGAGCCAGGGGAAAACGTCGAGGAGCCAGTAGCTGAACCGCGCGAGCTGTCCGGTCACCATCGCCACGCCGACCACGATCATGACCACGCCACCGATGATGTGCAGCGGCCGCCCCCAGGCACGCAGGCGGGCACGGTTGTCGAGAAAGCGGTTGATGAACAGCGCGGTTGCGAGGAAGGGCACACCGAGCCCGAGCGAGTAGACGCCGAGCAAGGCGACACCGCTCCCCGCCCCGGAGGCACTCACGGTCAGGATGCTGCCGAGAACGGGGCCGATGCACGGGGTCCACCCGAACGCGAAGGCCACGCCGAGGAGATAGCTCAGCCAGGGGGTTCCCCCCTGTTCGAGGCGGTGGATCCACCGCGTGTCGCCATGGAGCCACCGCAGCCGTAGCGCTCCGCTCATGAAAAGGCCGAAGACGATCACGAACGTGCCGCCGACGATGTTGGCCGTCTCCTTGTAGGCCAGCATCACACGGCCTATGGCGGTGGCACTCGCGCCCAGGAGCATGAAGACCGTGGCGAACCCGAGCACGAACGACAGACTCATGCCGACGACCGCCAGGCGCTCGCGGTAGCCCGACAGCGTCTGCAGCTCCTCCACGGAGCGCCCGGCGACGAAGGAGACGTACCCGGGCACCAGCGGCAGCACACAGGGCGAGAGGAAGGAGATGATGCCCGCGGCGAACGCGGTCAGCAGACCGATACCGGCGATTTCAGGCACGCCTACCTCCCCTTCGATCGATAACGAACCCGAATGGCGCGTTCGTGGCAGCGACAGGGGCCGGGCATTGTCCGCACCGGCACAATGGCGTGCGCTACGGCCATCATGCCGATTCCCCGAGCAGCCGCGAGACCAGCGGCAGGATTTCCTCGTTCAGGCCGCGGGCATCTATCGCACCGATGTGCTTGTGCCGGATGACGCCGTCGGCGTCTAGGATATAGGTCTCCGGCACCCCGTACACACCCCACTCCAGTCCGACCCGCCCCTTCGGATCGAAGGCCACCGCGCGATAGGCGTTACCGTAGCGGGCGAGCCACGCGCGGGCGTCGCCGCGCGTGTCCTTGTAGTTCAGCCCATACACCGGGATCCGCTCCGCCAGTGCGGCAACGAAGGGGTGCTCCTCCCGGCAGGCGGTACACCAGCTCGCGAACACGTTGACGGCGACGACCTGCCCCTGCAGATCGCCCTCCGTGACCGTCTCCGCCGGCCGGAACAGACGCGGTGCCGAGAAGGCGGGGGCCGCCTTCCCCAGAAGGGGAGACGGCACCCGGGAGGGATCCAGCCAAAGGCCGACGCCGAGCAGCACCGCGGCGGCGAGAAATATGGCCAGTGGGAGGATCGTCCGCCTCACTGCCCCGCCTCCGCGGACATCGCCATCTGGTGGACGACCGCGGACGTCTGGATCGACGCCGATACACCCAGATCGCGGCCGTCCACCACCCAGACGCGGGATTCGCCGCGGCTGGAGACGTAGAGCCGGCCGTTACCGGGAACCCTCGCGAGGTGGTAGGGCATCGGCGCCAGCACGCGGCTGGTGCGGGAACCGTCGCGCAGATCGATGGCCAGGAGCCGGTCCTCGCCGGTCAGGGCCACGAACAGCCGGCGCCCGGAGCGACCGAGCGCGATGCCGTGGGGATCACGCCCCGTCTCGAGGCTACGCACAACCCGGCCCTCCGGGAGGGCCACCACCGTAACGGCCCCGGCACCTGCGGCGTTCACGTACAGCCGTTCCCCGTCCCCGGACAGCACCATGTGCTCGGGGCCGGCGTCGACGGTCACGCTGTCGCGAACGCGGCCCGTGACCACGTCGACGACGCTCACCGTCGCGCTGCCCGAATTGCTCACGTACACGGTCCGGCTGTCCGCGGCCGGCACGGCATAGTTAGGCGCGACCCCGGTGGGAACCACCCTGGCGAGGCGTCGTTCACGCAGGTCGATGACCGCGACGCCACCGTCACGCATCAGCGTCGCCACGGCATAACGCCCGTCCGGCGTGATTGCCACGTGATGGCTCGGCCCGGGGATCGCGATCCGCGCCACCACCGCCCCGGTAGCGGCCCGGATCAGGGTGACGACACCACCGCCGCCGGATTCACGCGCAGCGGCCTTTCCGCCGTGATGGGCCGCGTGCTCCGGTTCCCCGGCCTCCATGGTGGCCCCGGCGGCCAGGCTCGCCGCCACCAGCAGCCCACCGTCCGGACTCAGGGCCAGGCCGTGCCCGGAGGGTACCCCCGGCAGATGGCCGACCACGGCATCGCGCTGTGTATCGACCACCGCGATACCCCGCGCCTGTCCCATTGGGAGATAGGCCTGTCCCGCCGAGACCTCGGCGGAGGCGGCAGCGACGAACCCGGCGAATAGCAGCGAAAACAGCCTAGCCCTCATTCTCGCCCCCTCCCTTGTGGTCCCCGGATGCGCCCGAGTGGCGCCCCCGATGCATGAACAGGTGCATGAGCGGACAGGCGAGCAGCACCAGGTAGAAGAGCATCCCCAGGGACGCTCCCGTCTGCGAGACGCCGAATACCGCGACAACGGTTCCCAGCGCCAGTAACGGCAGCATGTATTTGGACCGCGCCCCGGAGACGCTACGTGTGGCTTCGCCCGGACGGCGATGCGGCCGTGCGGGCACGGATCGGTCGTCGATCGACATGGACGTTCTCCTTGAAGTCCGGATTCTCACCCCCGGGCCCGGGATACACCGTGGCGCGGGGGAACAAGGCAATCAGGGATGAAGAACGTCAGGTCCGGGGCGGGCGGAAAGGCGGCACCGCATAGCCCGGCGCCGCGCCTTTCGCCGTCACGACGGCGACGGACGGCGCACAGGGATCGAGTGAAACGAGGCTGGCGCGCACCATACCGTGGGTCTGGGCACAGTGCAGATCGGCATCGGTGAGTTCGATGCCGGACGAGCCGAGTCCCGGCGCAGGAAGCCGCGCTTCGGCCGTCACGGCATAGACCCGCACCTCGTCATCACCCACTCGCAACGTGACGCCGGCGCCACGATCGGCGAGGACGGGCAGGGCAATGCCGCAGATGATCAGCATCAGCAGCAGCCGTCGCCAGACTGCGGGATTCATGCGCGATCCCCCGTCACACATGCGTGGCCGTGGCCCCGTTCACGATGTAGCGTCAGGCTCGTCATGATATGGCGGTAGAATGACCTGTCTGCCGTTAATGGATGGATCGTTTCAGATGCGATAGCCGCCGCTGATACTCCTCCTCGTCGATCTCGCCCTTGGCGTAACGTTCGGCGAGGATCGTGTGCGCGACCGGGCTGCCGCGCCGCCTGCCCGCTGTCACGTCGGAGAGCGCCTTCACCAACAGCACCGCTGCCGCGATGAGAACCCCCCAGAAAAGCACCATATGAATCGCGCCGGGAAGAAACCATTCCCAGCCCGAGGCGTTCATGTGCCACCCCATGCCGTCCCACATCATCTTGGCCTCCTTGTGCTGCCATCAACCGCTAACGGACGGGGCAGTGCACTGGCAGGGATGCACCGCCCTGTTACCCGAATCCCGGGACATCTCCCGGGTCAACCAGAAACCCGCGCCCAGCAGCAGGGCGCCGCCGTAGACCATCCCCTCGCCCGGCACCTCGGAAAAAACCAGGAACCCCAGAAACGAAGCGACCACCGGTGAGACAATGATGTCCACCAGCGCATAGACATTCGCACTGATCGACTTGAGCACGATCGCTATCCCGAAGTAGGGAACACCCGTCGAGACAACGCCCAGCCCGGCAGCCCAGAGCAATACGGGGACCTCCAGACCACCTGAGCCGAATGTCGTTGACGCGGTCACCTCGCCGGGGCCGGCGACAAACAGCGACGGTGAAAGCACCAGTGCGGCCACGAGCATGGACCACGCGATGTCACTGCCGGTTTCGGTTTTCCCCTCGTGGCGCAGGTAGGTGACCATCGCCGCGTAGATCGCGCCGGTCGACAGCGCCACGGCATTGCCAAGCGCATACCCGCCGCTGAAGGGCCTCGCCATCACCACGCCAGCAAGCGCGACGGCGAATATGAGGATGTAGCTACGCCGTGCCGGCTCACGGAGAAACAGGGCGGAAAAGATGAAGACGAAAAACGGCGCGATGCTCCAGAAGATCACCGCATTGGCGATGGGCACGAGCGACATGGCGAAATTGAATGCAGCACCCTGGGCGGCGATCAGGACACCGATAACCGCCGTATCCCGGACATTGCCGCGGGGAAACCGCGGCCAGCGCCGCTCCACTGCCGCCCGGGCCAGGACCAGGAACACGGCCGCGAACCCCATCGCGTAGAACGTCAGCGTCTGTACCGGTATCGCGCCACCGGTGAGCTTGACGAACACGCCGATCGTGGCCTCGCCAAGCGTGATCAGCGTCAGCAGCCCGATGGCTCGCGGATTCATGCGCCAGGCTCCGGGGTGCGGGTCACGTCGATCGTCTCCGCACCGGACTCATCCAGGCAGCCCCGCTCGACCTGAAGCGTTACGAAGAAGAACCCGTAATCGTGGCGGAGCATATGGTGGGCCCGCCTCAGGACCGACTGGGTATCGACGCCTTCAGCGACGCGCAGATGCCCTGAGAACACGCGGCGCCCACTGGTCAATTCCCACGCATGGACGTGATGCACGTCCTCGACCCCATCCACCCCGTTCAGTGCCCGGCTCACGTCATCGAGGGCAACCTCTGGGGGCGTCCCCTCCATCAGCACGTGCGCGGAGTCGCGGAGGATTCCCCAGCTCGCCCATAGCAGTACGAAGCCGAACGCCATACCGAGCAGCGGATCGATGAGCAGGAAACCGGTGAAGCGGATCACCACCGCGGTGACGATGATCAGCAGGCTCCCGACGAAGGTCTGGACGATATGCCACAGCGCCCCCCGGACATTGAGATCACTGCGGCTGTGACGCCACATCATGCCCAGCGAGATGAGCTCCGTGGCCAGGCCACCGGCCGCCGCCAGGAGCATCGGGCCGGTGGGCAACTCGATCGGATCCAGCATTCGCATGGCCGCCATCACGATCACCACCAGTGCCATGCCCACGAGAAACCCCCCGTTGACGAGCGCACCGATGATCTCCGCGCGATACCAGCCGAAACTGCGATCGGCATCGGCAGGACGGCGGGCAATCCTGGCCGCCACTATCGCGACGAGGACGCCCCCGACCGCCGAAAAGGTGTGGAAGGCGTCGGAAATCACCGCGATTGAGCCGGTCCACAGGCCGATGCCCATCTCGATGAAGAAGTAGATCCCGGTCAGCCAGGCCGACACCACCATGGCCGGCCCACTGGAAGGCATATGCCCGGCGTGTCCGTGGCCGCCGTGTCCGTCAGTCATCGTTACCATCCTCCCTGCGAAACGCCCCGGAGAAACCGCACCGCCGTCGAGCGATCATTCGATGGACAGCCGCCTCAGGCGCAGCGAGTTCCCCACCACCGATACCGAGCTGAGCGACATGGCCGCCGCGGCGATGATGGGCGAGAGCAGCACGCCGAATACCGGGTACAGCACACCGGCGGCAACGGGCACACCGAGGCTGTTGTAGACGAACGCGAAGAACAGGTTCTGCTTGATATTGCGCATGGTCGCCCGGCTGAGCCGGCGGGCACGCACGATACCGCGCAGGTCGCCCTTCACGAGGGTCACGCCGGCGCTCTCCATGGCCACGTCGGTGCCGGTACCCATGGCGATACCGACCTGGGCGCGGGCCAGGGCCGGGGCATCGTTGATGCCGTCACCGGCCATGGCGACGAAACGCCCCTGCGACTGCAGCGCCTGGACCTGTTCCGCCTTCTGCTCCGGCAGCACCTCCGCGATCACCTCGTCGATACCGAGCTCCCGGGCCACCGCCTCCGCGGTCGTCCGGCTGTCGCCGGTAAGCATGGTGATACTCACGCCCTCGTCGTGGAGCGCGCGAACCGCCTCCGGCGTCCCTGCCTTGACCGGGTCCGCGACGGCGATGAGTCCGGCGACCCGGTCGTCGACAGCAACGAACATGGCCGTCCGGCCCTCGGCCCGCAGGGACTCCGCACGCTCAGTCAGTGCCTGCGCATCGATGCCCAGAGCGTCCATCAGCGCCCGGTTCCCCAGGGCGACCCGGCGTCCGTCTATGGCACCGCGCACCCCCTTGCCGGTAATGGACTCGAAGTCGCTGTAGCGCTTGAGCTCGACGCCCCGCTCGCCGGCACCGTCCACGATGGCAGCGGCCAGCGGATGCTCGCTGCCCCGCTCCAGGGTGGCCGCGAGACACAGCACGTCGTCCTCGCCGAACCCGTCCGCAACGGATACCTCCTGGAGCCGCGGGCGCCCCTCCGTCAGCGTCCCCGTCTTGTCGACGACGAGGGTATCCACCCGGCGCAGCGTCTGGATCGCCTCGGCGTCCCGGAACAGCACGCCGGCGGTGGCCCCCTTGCCACTCGCCACCATGATGGACATCGGAGTCGCAAGGCCCAGGGCACACGGGCAGGCGATGATCAGCACCGCCACCGCGTTGATCAGCGCATAGGCCATGGCGGGCTCGGGCCCGACCAGCGCCCAGATGGCGAAGGTGATCACGGCAGCGGCCACGACGGCGGGGACGAAATAGGCTGCCACCACGTCCACGAGGTTCTGGATCGGCGCCCGGCTGCGGCTCGCCTCGGCCACCATCTCCACGATCCGGGAGAGCAGCGTGTCACTGCCGACGCGCTCGGCCTCGATGATCAGCGACCCCCGGCCGTTGACCGTGGCGCCTATCACGCGGTCCCCCGACGCCTTCGCCACCGGCATGGGCTCGCCGGTGATCATCGACTCGTCCACGGAGCTGCCGCCTTCAATCACCGAGCCATCTACGGGAACCTTCTCCCCGGGACGAACCCGCAGGCGGTCACCGATCTGCACCGATTCGAGAGGGACGTCCGCCTCGCTGCCATCGTCGTCGATCCGGCGTGCGGTCTTGGGCGCGAGCCCGAGCAGCGACTGGATCGCGGCGTTGGTCTGGCTGCGGGCACGCAGCTCCATCACCTGGCCGATCAGCACCAGCGTGACGATCATGGCAGCCGCCTCGAAATAGACGTCGACGCGCCCGCCGACGCCCCGGAACGATGCCGGAAAGAGCCCCGGTGCAATGGCGGCGACGACACTGTAGACGTAGGCTACCCCCACCCCCAGGGCGATGAGGGTGAACATGTTCAGGCTGCGATTCACGATGGAACGCCAGCCCCGGACGAAGAACGGCCAGCCGCCCCACAACACCACCGGCGTCGCCAGGGCGAACTCCAGCCAGTTGCGCACGGCGTGGGGTACCAGCGCCTGCATATCCACCCCGGGCACCATGCCGCCCATCGCGAGTGCCAGCACCGGCAGCGCCAGCACCAGGCTCACCCAGAAACGCCGGGTCATGTCCTTCAGCTCCGGGTTCTCTGCAGGCGCCGCGCTGACCTGCTGGGGCTCCAGCGCCATGCCGCACTTCGGGCACTCACCCGGGGCATCCGAGACGACCTCGGGGTGCATGGGGCAGGTGTAACGGACGCCTCCCGATGCCCCGGCCTCCTGGCCGGAATCCCGGGTCCCTGCCGTGCCCGGATTCACGCTATCTCGACTCCCGTGCATGGCTCCCTCCAGACCCATACGTAATCCCACCCCGGGTGGGGTGGGATATGCTTAGAATACGCCGGCAGGAAACGGCTCCGCAACTTTCGCTCGTCTCAGGCGCGCCGGGACGCCCCGACGCGCGCGGAAGCCGCCTGCTCCCCTATCTCAGGCGCCCGCGGACGGCACGGGCCGGATGTCGATCTCACCCTGCATACCGGCCTCGAAGTGGCCCGGGACGTTGCACGCGAACAGAAACCGCTCCGTTCTCTCGAACGTCCATATGACGGACGCGGTCTCTCCGGGGTCGATCATCACGGCATTCGGGTCGGCGTGACCCTCAGCCCCGCCATCGCTCATGCGCCTGGCCATCTCGGCCCGATGGGCTTTCTGGACCTTCGGCGTCCCCAGGGTGAAATCGTGTTCAAGCTCTCCCTTATTGGTCACGACGAAGCGAACCGTCTCACCCGCCCTGATCTCGATACTCTGGCGATCGAAATACGTATCCCCGGCGGTGATCCGGACCGTGCGGTCAACCTCCGCGGGGTCGCCGGGCCGGCCGCCGGCGAAGCCGGAGCCGTGCTGATCGCCATGCCCCGGACCGGCGATGGCGACATTGACTGCCAGCGCCACGGCAAACGCCGCCGCGACGGAAATGATCGTTGACGTACGCGTCATTCTCGGTCTCCTCATGCCTGGTATTCGCCTGCTCGGCGACGAGGCCGTTCCCGGCCGCGGACGGACACGCCCACATCAGGGGCTGCCCTTCCACGACGGCGGCCTTCAAGTGCAGCGAACAGGAATGCAGCCGGTGGATCACCGGCCTGTAAGCCCCCGGGCATCCCGGCTGGCCGGGACGGAATCCGGAACCCGCGCCGATGCGGCGCCGGTACACACCTGGAAACCGGCCGGCTACCGGCCGGAGAAACCGGGTGCGCTCATGCCCGGAACGCCCTGCCGGCGCTCACCGGGGAACCGGAAATGCATCCGGCTCCTACAGGGGGCTATCCCGAGGCAGTCAGAGTCTGATTCGGCGGGTAGTCAGATAGAGGCCGGGGGAGTGGAGTCGAGGCGCAGCGGGACGATGCGCCGGACCCGCTATCGTCCAGGAACCGGTGACGGGCCGAGGGCCCGCGGCCGCCGGCAACACATCCGGGTCCCGGTCGGAGGCCGTGAGGACCCCGGTGACATCCATCGCCCCGGGCGCGCACGTGGCGTGGTGATCGCCATGATCGCCGATAAGGCCGCTATGGACCTGACCGCCACTACCGGGACGCGCATTGCCATGCAGCGGCGCGCACAGGGCGGCCGCCTGTACTGCCATGACCAGCACCACGACCACGGCAGCTCGCAGCCCCGTCCGGAGAGAGGGGCTCCTTATCGGGCCGCCCGTTGTGGACCTTGCGTCCTGCCGACTGATCATCGCGATACCGGTAGGCATGTCAGAAGTATCCATTCTGCCATACCCGAACCGGCCCGCAATGGGCCGGCGCTATCCCGGAGAGGGCGACGGTCAAAGACCCAACACCCGCCGCAGCCAGGCGCCGATGGCGTGGATTTCCTCCATGCACACGGCGTGCTGCATGGGATAGTCGTGCCACTCCACGGTGTAGCCCGCCTGTTCCAGGCGCTCGGCGGAGCGCCGCCCGAACTCGAAGGGCAGGACCGGGTCCTGACGGCCGTGGGCCATGAACACCGGGGTGTCCGCGTTGGCCGCCGGCGCCTCCGCGAGGCGCTCGCGCAGGGGCAGGTAGGTGGACAGGCCCATGATGCCGGCAAGCCGCTGCGGATGGTTGAGCGCGGTGTGCAGGGCCACGGCGCCGCCCTGGGAGAAGCCCGCGAGCACCAGCCGCTCCGCGGGGACACCGCGCCCGGACTCCCGCTCGATCAGCGCGGTGACCGCCGCGCGGCTGCGCTCCAGGCCATCGGCGTCCTCGTGCATGGACTCGTCGAGGCCGTAGAGGTCGTACCAGGCACGCATGGACATGCCGGCATTCAGCGTGACCGGGCGCACCGGTGCGTGGGGGAAGACGAACCGCACCCGTGCGTCACGGGGCAGCCCCAGCTCCGGGACGACGGGCTCGAAGTCATGGCCATCGGCCCCCAGCCCGTGCAGCCAGATCACGGCGGCATCCGCGTCCTCGCGGGCACCGGTCTCGACCGTCTCCAGCAGTTCCTCGCTCATCTCGATCCTCCGCATACGTTTGCCGCGGGCATTCTACTAGGAACACCGCGTTCTCACGTGCGGCGACGGGTGGCGCCCGTCAACAGCGCCGGGCATCATCGCTATAATGCCGTGTTTTCCCAGGAGGTCCCATGACGCTTCGAGCCGCCGCCATTGCCGTCGCCCTCGCCGCCCTCACGGCCCTGGCCGGATGCGGGCGCAAGGGGGATCTCTACCTGCCGCCGCCGGCGGACACCCCCGCGGACGGCCAGCCAGCCAACACCGCAAACGACTGAGGAGCATCCATGGGCTTCGAGCTTCGCGACGGCCAGTGGTGGGCCGAGGACGTCCCCCTGCAGGCCATCGCCGACGAGCACGGCACCCCCGCGTACGTCTACTCCCGCGCCGCCATCGAGTCGGCATGGCGCGCCTTCGACGCGGCCTTCGCCGGCCATGACCACCTGGTCTGCTACGCGGTCAAGGCGAACGGCAACCTCGCCGTGCTCAACCTCCTCGCCCGTCTCGGCTCCGGCTTCGACATCGTCTCCGGCGGCGAGCTGGAGCGCGTGCTCGCCGCCGGCGGCGATCCGGCGAAGGTGGTGTTCTCCGGCGTGGGCAAGAGCGAGGCGGAGATGCGCCGCGCCCTTGAGGCGGGCATCCTGGCGTTCAACGTGGAGTCCGCGGCCGAGCTCCAACGCCTGGACCGCGTCGCCCGGGCAGCGGACCGGCAGGCACCAGTCTCCATCCGCGTGAACCCGGACGTCGACCCGCAGACACACCCGTACATCTCCACCGGGCTCAAGGAGAACAAGTTCGGCGTGGGCATCGACGAGGCCGCCGCGCTCTACCGCGAGGCCGCGACCATGCCCGGCATCCGGATCACCGGCGCCGACTGCCACATCGGCTCACAGCTCACCTCCGTGACCCCCGTCGCGGACGCCCTCGACCGCCTGCTGGTGCTGGTGGACAGCCTCGCCGCCGACGGCATCGAGCTGGAGCACCTGGACCTCGGCGGCGGCGTCGGCATCCGCTACCGCGACGAGGCGCCGCCGGCGCCGGACGACTACGCCGCCGCACTGCTCGAGCGCCTGGCAGACCGCACCCAGCGCCTGCTCATCGAGCCGGGGCGGGCCATCGTCGGCAACGCCGGCGTCATGCTCACCCGGGTGGAATATCTCAAGCACAACGGCGGGCGCGACTTCGCGGTGGTGGACGCCGGCATGAACGACCTGCTGCGCCCGGCGCTCTACCAAGCCTGGCAGGCCATCGAGGCGGTGCAACCGCGCAGCGACCGCCCGGCCGCCGCCTACGACATCGTCGGCCCGGTGTGCGAGAGCGCGGATACTCTCGGCGGCGAGCGCGAGCTGGCGCTCGCCGCCGGCGACGTCCTCGCGGTGCACTCCGCGGGGGCCTACGGCTTCGTCATGGCCTCCAACTACAACGCCCGGCCCCGGCCGCCGGAGCTGCTGGTCGACGGTGGCCGGGTCACAGTCGTGCGCGAGCGCGAGCGCTACGCCGATCTCTGGCACGGCGAGCATCTCCCCGGACCGGACTGAACCACCGCCCGGCGTGTGCGCTTGTCACCTCGCGCGCCGGGCCATATCCTCGGCCCGAGGGGATGATCAAGCCCCCGCGCGAGACAAGAGGATCACCACGACGGTGTCTGGCGACAACCTGCCGGTGGCGCTGGTAGCGCTGATACCCGTACTCGTCTTCTTCCTCTGGCAGTTCTGGCAGAGCCTGAACCGGTTCGCCGGGCGGCCGTACGGCCGGCAGGTCACGCCGCGCGCGCTCGTCGCGGGGCTCGGCCTGATCGCCCTGATACTGTTTTTCATGCTGTGACGGACATCCTCATGCAGGCACTGCACTTCGCCAAGATGGAGGGCCTCGGCAACGATTTCGTCGTCATCGACGCCACCGCCGAGCCCGTCGAGCTCACCGCCCCGCAGGTCCGGGCGATCGCCCACCGGCGCCTGGGCGTGGGCTGCGACCAGGTGCTGCTCGCCGAACCCCCGACCCGCGACGACGCGGACTTCCGCTACCGCATCTTCAACGCCGACGGCGGCGAGGTGGAGCACTGCGGCAACGGCATCCGCTGCCTCGCCCGGTTTCTCCAGCAACGCGGCCTCGCCGGCACCGGGACCCTGCGCATCGAAACCGCGGGCCGGCTGATCACGGTCACCCTGCGCGATGACGACGTCTCCGTGGACATGGGCCCGCCGGAGCTCGAGCCCGACGCCATCCCGTTCCGCACCGAGGAACGCGCGGTGGCGTATCCGCTGCTCGTCGACGGCGCCGAGCTCGAGATCAGCGCGGTATCCATGGGCAACCCCCATGCCGTGCTGCTCGTCGAGGACGTCGACCGCGCACCGGTCACCGAGCTCGGCCCCACCATCGAGCGCCATTCCGACTTCCCCAACCGGGTCAACGCCGGTTTCCTCCAGGTCGTCGACGGTGGCCACGCCCGCGTGCGCGTCTACGAACGCGGCGCCGGCGAGACCCTGGCCTGCGGCACCGGCGCCTGCGCCGCGGTGGTGGCGGGCCGGCTCCGCGGCCTGCTCGACGCGCACGTCGAGGTGGCACTGCGCGGCGGTACACTGGTGATAGACTGGGCGGGCGGTGACGCACCGGTGATCATGACCGGACCGGCGCGTCACGTCTTCGACGGCGTCATGCCCGCGCCCCCGGCAACGGAAGACCCGGCACCATGAACGAGTACGCCGAAAACGAGCCGGCCGTGGACGAGGCGGAGGAGGCCCGGATCGCGGGCTACCTGGCCGACCACCCCGGCTTCTTCACCCGTCACAAGGGCCTGCTCGTCACCCTGCACATCCCCCATGACGTGGCCCCCGCGATCTCGCTGCTGGAGTACCAGGTCCGTGTGCTCCGCGACGACGAACGCCGCCTGCGCCGGCGCCTGGACCAGCTCCTGCGCATCGCCCGGGACAACGACCGCCTCTCCGGGCAGCTCCACCGCCTGACCCTGGAGCTGCTCGACGCCGGCAGCGGCGAGGCGGCGGTCAACGCCCTGCAGGGCGTGCTGCAGAGCGACTTCCGCGCCGACCGCGTCGAGGTCACGCTGATCGGCAACGCCCTCGGCCACGTCCACGCCCGCCACACAGGCCGCGAGGACAGCCTGGCACGGCGGTTGCGCGAGCTCTTCCTCGGCCACCAGCCGGTGGTCGGCCGCCTGAGCGGCGACCAGATGCAGGCGGCCTTCGGCGAGGGGGCCGAGGGGCTGCGCTCCGCGGCGGTAATCCCGCTGGACGACGGCCCGGTGCAGGGGATCGTGGCCATCGGCAGCCGCGACCCGGAGCGCTATCACGGAGAGCTCGGCACCGTCTTCCTGCAGCGCCTCGGCGAGGTCGTGGCCCGCCAGCTCCGCCGCGACGCCACGGACCACGATGGCTGACGTCGACGACCTCGACGCCGGCGTCGCCGCCTTCGGCGCCCATCTCCGCGACGAGCGCGGCCTCTCCGCTGCCACCTGTCACCACTACCGCCGCGACCTCGAGGCCTTTGCCCACTACTGCCGCGACGCCGGCACCACGCACTGGTCGCGGGTCACCAGCGCCGAGGTGCGCGCCTTCGTCGCCGCCGGCCACCGCCGCGGGCTCGGCGGACGGTCCCTGGCACGGGCGCTTTCGGCCCTGCGCACCTTCTTCGCCTACCTCATGCGCGAGGGCATCGCGACGGCCAACCCCGCCGCCGACGTGACCGCACCGAAGAGCGGGCGCCGCCTGCCGGAGACCCTGGCGGTGGACGAGGCCGCCCGGCTGCTCGACGGCCCCGCCGACGATGACACCCTGGCGCTGCGCGACCGTGCCCTGTTCGAGCTGGTCTACTCCAGCGGCCTGCGCCTCGCCGAGGTCGCGGCACTGGACGCCGCCGACGTCACCCACGACCCGGAGACCCTCCGCGTCGTCGGCAAGGGCGCGCGCACCCGCATCGTCCCGGTCGGACGCACCGCCCGCGCGGCCCTGCAGGCGTGGCTCACCGTACGCGAGGGCCTGGCCCCGGCCACCGAGCCGGCACTGTTCGTCAGTCGCCGCGGCCGGCGGCTCGCCCACCGCTCCATCCAGCAGCGCCTGCGCGCCCTCGCCGACGAGCGCGGCCTCGGCCGCCCGGTGCACCCGCACATGCTCCGGCACGCCTTCGCCACCCACCTGCTGGAGTCCAGCGGCGACCTCCGCGCCGTCCAGGAGCTGCTCGGCCACGCCAGCCTCGCGACCACCCAGGTCTACACCCACCTGGACTTCCAGCACCTCGCCGAGGTCTACGACCGCACCCACCCGCGGGCCCGGCGCAAGCGAGACTGACCGCTGCGGCGACGGTCATCGCCGGGGCGCAGCCATTGAGGGAAGCTCGCACAGGTATCGCTCCAGCCAGCCGAACCCGATTCGTTCCTGTTCCAGACGCAGGTTCGCTCCCAGGGCATTGTCACGGAGGTCGCGGAACAGGGCCTGCTCGGCCCCGGTGAGCCTGTGGAGCTCGCCGGTGAAGCGCTGCTCGGCGGCCTCGCTGACCCACAGGGCCTGGTGGGCATCAAGGGTCTCCCGGTCCATGAGCAGGGAGCGGGTATGGGGCAGGTGGCTGCGCAGGCGCTCGAGGATGGCGAAGCCGTGGGTATCGATATCGCCCCAGTAATGGACGGCCACCCGGTGCAGCCAGGGGATGGCGCCGAGCTGATCCAGCGCGTAGCCCAGGCCGAAGATGACCAGGCCGGCGGCGTGGTCGGGGAAGGCCAGGCCGTTGATCTCGTTCTCGGTGATGAACACCGTGCGCACCGGCGGCTCGGCCTGGTCCGGATCCAGGGCGGCGAGCTCCGCCACCGGCACGGCCAGGTCGGTGAGGCCGCGGATGGCCAGGGCCGGGTCCAGCACACGGAAGCGCAGCCGCAGCGGGCGCTGGCGCAGGCCGTAACGCGCCTCGAAACCGCGGGCCCCGGTGTGCCGAGTGTCCACGGCGGATTCGGGCAACGCCAGATCCAGCAGCTCGGCCAGCAGGCGGCGGCGGTTGCCGATGAACTTGGTGTCCACGCCGGGGATGTCCAGCTGGCGCAGGTACAGCCCCGGGCGGGGATGGGCCTGGAGGTAGTCCACCACCGCCAGCAACCGGGGCCATTCCTCGGCGTGCTCCAGGGCGGTGAGCGGCCGGCGGGCCAGCCATTCCAGCAACGCCGGCTGGCGCGCCCGGGTGGTTTCCACCAGCGCGTCGAAGCGCCGGGCGTCCTGCTTGCGGCCCAGCAGGGCCAGGGCATCGTCGGCGTCGGCCACCCAGGCGGCGGTGGGCAGCCGGTTGGTGCCGTGGACGCGGTTGCGCACCGGCTGCCAGTCCAGCCGGTAGCCGTGGCCGCGGACCTCGCGGCTGTGCTCACGTAGGTTTCGGGCCCAGTCGCGGACGGCCTCGAAGTGCTCGGCCACCTCGCCGCCGGTGGGGGTGCGAAGACGCAGGCGCAAGGGGAAGGGGGATTCGCGGTGGACCCGGGCGGCCAGCAGCTCGCCGCGCCGCCAGCGTTTTTCCAGCTGACGGCGCAGGTCCTCGGGGTCGGTCCAGGCGGTCTTTGGGCTCACAGCGACTGGGCGGCGTCGGCCTGGCCCGTGCCGGTGCGGGCGGCCTTTTCGGCGTGGTATTCCTCGATGGTGAGGTTGCGCACCATCGAGCGGGCGCCGTCCGGCGAATGGACGAAGCCCACGCTGGCCACGAAGGGCTCGATGATGTGGATCTTCTGCAGCGGCGTGACGATGAGCAGCTGCAGGTTAAGCCGCCGGAACAGCTCCAGGCCGAAGCGGGCGGACTCGTCCGAGCCGCGGCCGAAGGCCTCGTCGATGACCACGAAACGGAATGTCCGCGAGCGCCGGGCGCCGGCCTCCAGGCCGAACTGGTAGGCCAGGCTGGCGGCCAGCACCGTATAGGCCAGCTTCTCCTTCTGGCCGCCGGACTTGCCGCCGGAGTCGGTGTAGTGCTCGTAGGCACTGTCGTCCTCGCGCCATTTCTCCTCGGCGGAGAAAGTAAACCAGTTGCGCACATCGGTGACCTTGCGCCGCCAGCGCCGGTCCGCCTCGGCGGTGCCCTCCCGGCCGCGCAGCCGCTCGATGATCCCGCGCACCTGCAGGAACTTGGCCTCGGAGTAAGCAGCGTCGTCATCGGCGCCGATGGTGCCCTCGGTACAGCTGCGCAGGTCACGCTGGAAGTCCCGGATCTCCACGTCGACGGCGGGCTCGGCCAGCAGCTCGATGTAGCGTCCCTGGTTGAAGTCGATGCCGTGCAGGGAGCGGTTGATGATGTCGATGCGCTCGCGGATGCCCTGGCGCTGGCGGTTGAGATGGGCCTGGAAGCTGGCCACCTCTCGAATGGTGTTCTCGTTGAGCAGCGCCTTGAAGCGCTGCTCGAAGCGCGGCAGGTCATCGTCCCTGAGGGTCGCCAGCATGGCCGCATACTCGCCGGCGGCGGCCAGGTTCGCGTCCATCTCCCGGGTCTCCAGGGGCCAGCTGTGGCAGAAATCGCTCATGGCGTTGACCACCCGTTCGGCCAGGCGCTTGAGCTGTTTCTCCTCCCGGTCAATCCGCTCCTGCAGCCAGCGGCGCATGTCGGACTGGCGATTGTCGCAGGACTCCACGGTGAGCTGCTGCTCGCCGAGGGCCTCCGGGCGCAGGTCCCGTAGGGCCGGGAAGGCCTGCTCGCGCTGCGCGTCGGTAGCGGCCTGGTGCACCGCCCAGGCAGCCCCCAGGGCCTCGGTAGCCCACTCCCGGCGCTCCTCCAGCTTGGCGCGCTCGTCCCGGGCCTTCTCCCGCTCGGCGTCGGTCTCCGCACGGGCCTGCTCCAGCGCTTCCAGCTGGCCCTGCAGGGCGCGGAGCTGGTCCGAGGCCTGTTCGATATGGCGTTTCTCCTCCTCCAGCCGGGCGATCTCGCTGGTGACGGCGCGCCAGTCCAGCTCGCGAAAGTCGGCGAACATCTCCAGCTGGCCCAGGGCCGTGGCCCGCTGCTGGAGCTCGCCGGCGTGCTTCTGCAGGGTGGCGATCTCATCGCCGGACTCGGCCATGCGCTGCTGCAGGTCGGCGGCCTGCTTTTCCAGGGCGGCGATCTTGGCCTCGTTGGACCAGCCCAGGATGAAACGGGAGCGGTCGTCGATGCGGTGGCGGTCGTCCTTCTCGTGGCGCTCGCCGCCGGTCTTGATCTGTCCGGCGCGAGTGACGGCCTTGGGCTCGCGGCGGAAGCGGGCCAGGTCGGCGCAGCAGGCGTAGTCGAAGCGCCGGGCCAGCTCCTTCTCCAGCCAGGGATAGAACGCCGAATCCGGGCGGATGGCCAGCTTGCGCACCAGGGAGTCCGGGTGCAGGTCCGCCGACCGGGTCTCGCGGGGCTGGCGCACCCGATAGTAAACCAGCCGGCCACGCAGGTGGGTGCGCTCCACCCACTCGGCCACCACCGGGTAGTACGTGTCCGGCACCAGCAGGGACAACCCGAAGTTGTGCAGCAGCCGCTCGGCGGCGCCCTCCCAGTCGCGCTCGTCGTCGCGGACCTGGATCAGCTCGCCGGCGAAGGGCAGGGCCTCAGGCTCAAGGTCCAGCTCCTCGCACAGACGCTGGCGCAGGGCCAGGCTGGCCGCCGGCAGGTTGGAGCGGCGTTGACGTAGGGAGGTGAGCTCGGTGTCGATGGCCTCGTGCTGCTCGCGCAACTCGCGGAAGGCCACCTCGGCCTCGGTGCGCTGGTTCTGCAGCTCGCCGGCACGCGCCTCGGTGCGCGCGCGCTCGGCGGCCAGGCGCCGCTGGTTGTCCAGGAAGGTGTCTGCGTCGGCCGCCTCGGGCAACTCCAGGGATCGAGCCAGCCGGTTATACTGCTCCGCCCGCCCGCGCCGGGCCTGCTCCTCGCGGCGGCGCTCCTCGATCTCCCGGGCCAGGCGCTCCAGGCGGTCGCCACCCTGCTCGGCGATGGCCTGACGCAGCTCGTCGCGCTCCTCCCCCTGACCCCGACGGCGCTCGTCCAGTCGCTCAATGCGGCTGCCGGTCCGGGCCAGATCGGCGCCCAGCCGCTCAAGGCGCTGCTCCAGCAGGTCCGCCTTGAGCCCGGCAAACCAGGGCTCCAGGGCCTCGCGGCAGGCCCGCCAACGCTCCACCTGGCTGTTCAGCTCGGCGTGGCGGTCAGCATCGGCCACCAGCGGTTCCAGGGCCTCGATCTGGCGGCGGGCGTTGACCACCGCATCGTGGGCCCGATTGAGGTCGTCGAAGTGGCCGATCAACGCCTCGATCTTCTCCTCGACCGGGGCGGCTTCCAGCATGTGGCTGCGCACGAACTCGGTGAGATTACCCACCGACTTCATGGACACGGTCTGACTGAACAGCTCCAGGGCCTGCTCGCCGTTAATGCCGAAGCGCCGACGGAAGGCCGCGCCGTAGGGCGGAAAGGTGTCGTGGACCTCCACCCGCGGCGCGTCGCGCAGGCGTTTCTTCAGGGCGTTGATGTCGGCGCCGAAGTCGGCGAAATCGCCGGCGACGGACAGCGCCGCGTCGGCCACAACGTAGAAGCGCTGGGGCTGGCCCTGGTCCTTGACCCAGAACACCTGGGCCAGGGTGACGTCGTGGTCGAAGCCTTCGTTGCGAAAGCGGGCCAGGATCACCGAGTAGCTGTTGTGATCGCGCAGGGCTACGGGCTTGGCCGCCGCGCCGGCCTCGTCGCGCTCGGACTTGTAATAGCCCAGCACGTACGAGCGCAACGAGCGCTCCCGGGCCTCGGCACCGGCGGCCTTGTTGTAAGTGATGCGCTGGGCCGGCACCAGCAGCGTGGTGACGGCGTCCACCAGGGTGGATTTGCCGGAGCCGATATCGCCGGTGAGCAGGGCGTTGTCGCCGCCGGGCTCGATGCGCCAGACGCGGTCGTGGAAGGTGCCCCAGTTGTAGACCTCCGTGGCCTGCAGGCGAAATCCGGCGCGGGCCTCGGAGGCGGTGAAATCCAGCGGCTGCAGCTCCATCATCCCTCCGCGGCGGCGTCGCTGCCAGTGCCCCCGATGTAGGCCCGGTAGGCGCGCAGCCGTTCGTCCAGCTCGCCAAGCCACTGGGCGTCGACGAAGGCTTTGAGGATACGGCGGACCTCGAAGCGCTCCTCCTGGCCGCGCATGCGCCGCAGCATACCCAGCTCCACGGCCTTTTTGATGTGACTGTCCATGCGATCCAGCAGCCTGGCCTCGTTGGCGGTCTCCGGGAGGAACACCCGTATCTGCTCGACGATCTGCTCGCGGGAGAGCACCAACCGAGTGTCGCCGCCGGTGGCGTCGTGCTCGGCCAGCTTCTTGCGCAGCAGGGCCAGCAGCAGGCTCACCGGGTAGCTGAGCTGGCGCCGCGCCACCAGCCGCGGCAGCTCGTCGCCGGCGTCCGGGTCCCGGGGGCGCTGGCGCAGAAAGGCGTAGCCCTCGGCCTCGTCCAGGATCAGCTCCAGGCCCAGCACGGCGACATAGTCCCGCACACGGGCCTGCAGGTTCAGCAGCCCCTGCCAGAGCTGCGGCGCGCTGTCTCGATGGAGCACGCCGCGGAACAGGGCCACCAGCACCTGGGACAGGCGGTCGCCGGCGTCGCCGTCGAGGGCGGTGGGCGCGGTCTCGTAATCGTTGTCCGTCATGCGTCTATGGTAAGCGTTGTTGGCGCTTGGATCATGCCCGTAGCCCGTAGGTCGGGCACGCTTGGTGCCCGACATCCCGGGCCCGCCGGCCGTCATGGATATCGGCGTCCTCTCCGGCCAATGCCGGCCTACGTGGCGCCGTGCCCCGGCGTGTTGCTGTTGGGCACGTGTCGGCTCCCGCAGGAGATCTGTCCTGGAACAACACGCAAGCCCAGCTTCGCCGAGGGAATCGCCCCGCGACGACCGCACCCCCTCGCGCGGCCGCGCCGGGCTGCCAAAGCGCGGCGGCTCAGGCGCCGCGGCTGAACAGCACCCGGGGTACGGCGGCGCGACGGATAACGTCGTCGGCGTCGATCCATTCCACGTGATCGGTCTGACTGTCCTCGATAACCGAGTCCGGGTCCTCGCTGGCCAGGGCCAGGTAGGTGACCAGCTCAGCAAGGCCCTGTTCCAGCGGATGCTCGCGGATCACCGCCGCCAGGCTTACCGGGGAGTGGCGGTTCAGGGCCCGACGGATGTGCCCGCGCAGGCGCTCGCGGTCCACGTAGACCTGCTCGAACAACGCCTCCGGGTCGATGTCCTCGTCACCCTCCACCAATACCTGGTCGCGGATGTCGGGCTTGACCGGCGGGGTGAACAGGGGCCGTTCCATGGGCAACTCCACGGTGGGCGAAGGCTCGTCCAGCGCCATCACGTCGCCGCTGGGCGGGCTTTCCCGCAGGGCCACGGCGTGCTGCTCGATGTCGCGGATCAGGTCCATGATCCGCCGGTTCTCCAGCCAGGCCTGGTCGTCCAGGTAACGGCGCAGCTGCTGGGAGAGCCGGGCCACCGTGCGCTGGGTGGTCTCGCCGGCCTCCAGCCAGTCGTAGTGGATGCGGCGCACGCGCGGGTCCGGCTCCAGCTCGGCGACAGGCTCCAGCGACAGCGCCCGTTCCAGCAGCACGGTGAGCTCCTCCTGGCGTGCCGGCGACATGAGGAAATCCCAGAACGCGCGGAAGCTCCTGCCCTGATCGGACTCGGCGATGACGTCCTGCTCGCCGAAAACCTCATCCAGGAGCTCGCCGCGACCGCCGGACCAGGTAGCGATGCGCTCGCGCACGGCCCGGTCGAGTTCGCGAAAATTCTGCTCCACCTGGCGGAAATCCGCGAGCAACGCCCGCGCGGTCCCCGTGGCCTGTAGGAAACGCTCGCGCAGCCGGGTGGGGTCCATGAGCTCGAGCTCGCCGGCCTCGAGCCGCTCGATCTGCGCGTCGAGCTCCGCGCGCTGGCGCTGAAGCTCCGCGATGCGGGCCCGGGGATCCGTCTCCGCGCCCTGGACCAGCTCGCGGAGCAGGTCGAAGACCGTGCGTAGGCGCGACTCGGCACCGACGAACTGGACCCGCTCCTCCAGTCCCACGACCCACTGGATGGCCTTCTCCGTGGCGGGCATGAGGTCATAGTGAGGCTCGTCGCTGTCCGTGGGGTAGTAGCGACGCAGCCAGCCCCGGTCGTCTCCGACCCAGTCGTTGAGATAATCCAGCGCCGCCCGCGGGAAGGCATCCTCGCCCTCGCTCTCGCGCAGATGGAAAAGGTAGTCCTCCAGCTGCGCAGCCAGCTCCTGCTCGCCCAGGGCCCGGACGTTGGGGCGGATAAAGGCGTGGTGGAGAAAGCCGACGATCAGGGGCGCGCTGTCGGCGGTGAGCAGCCGCCACGCCGGATGATTGCGGCGCAGGTAACGGGCGTGATCGTAGTCCATGTGGACAGTTTCCGTGCCGTGATCGCCCGCGTCTACGATGCAAACCATCACCCGGCAATTCCGATTGTGACAATGCATGGTGGCTCAACGACACTCCAGGGCCAACGTTACCCTGTTCACCGCAGTGGCGATGTCGCACACGGCCGACGTCCGGCTGCACACGCGGGTAGGTCGTGCGCCGCAGGCGTGCGACGTCTCGGCCGTTTCATGCGTGCCTGCGACCGGTTCAGCCGGACGGCGCGCCAGAAGAATTTGCTGACCCTCGCCCTGTTGGGACAGACAACGAAAGACACGGGACACCAGTGGCCCGGGTCGATATCTGCATGGCCATTCCAATGGCCTGCCTTGCCGGACCAGCAATGCACGCCCGACAATGACTGACGCCACGAGTCGTGGCGCATAGCATCGAGGCGAGCAAGCCGGGTCCCAGGATTACCAGCCGAGCCGAGGGTAAACCGCCGGGCAACACGTCGGACGTGCCGTATCCGGAACAAATACCGGCAAGGTTCGCGTGCGATTTGGCGGTGTCCGCCGTCCTGGCCGTTCCGTTGCACCTGCTAACAGGGAATAGGGCGCCGACGCCGGCCGCTATCAAAGGACCACTCTTCCCGCCCCGCTCCGGGCCCGAACCAACGAAGCGGGCCCCAGTAAAAGTGGACAAAGGGCGCAAATGTCGACCAGTACTGCCAACCTCATCAATTTCGTCTTCGAAATCGCGAACAAGCTCCGAGGCCCCTATCGCCCGCCCCAGTACCGCAAGGTAATGCTGCCGATGACGGTGCTGCGCCGGCTGGACTGCGTGCTCGCGCCAACCAAGGAGCAAGTGCTCGCGGAGTACAAAAAACTGCAGGCGCAGGGCCTGGAGGGCGAGGCGCTTCATCGGGTACTGGCAGGAAAGGCAAGCAAGGGCCGCAATTACCCCCTTTACAACATTAGCCCCTATACCTTTGAGAAGCTCCTTGCCGACCCGGAGAACATCGCCACGAACCTGACCAGCTACATCAACGGCTTCTCCGAGTCGGCGCGGGTCGTGTTCGAGGCCTTCGACTTTGAGTCGGAGATCGAGAAACTGGACAAGGCCAACCGCCTGTATCTCATCGTCAAGGCGTTCACCGACCCGAAGATCGACCTGCATCCGGATCGGATCAGCAACCACGACATGGGCTACGTGTTCGAGGAGCTGGTCCGCCGTTTCAATGAGCAGGCGAACGAGGAGGCGGGCGACCACTTCACCCCGCGCGAGGTGATCCGCCTGATGGCGCACCTGCTCTATACCCAGGACGAGGAGATCTATACTCCCGGCATCGCGCGCACGATCTATGATCCCACCGCGGGTACCGGCGGGATGCTCTCCGTTTCCGAGGAATACATCACCGAGCAGAATCCCCAGGCGCATCTTGAGCTGTTCGGCCAGGAGTACAACGAGGAATCGTGGGCCATCTGCCGTTCAGACCTGCTGATCAAGGACGAGCCCGTGGATAACATCGCCTTTGGCGACACCCTGGGGGATAGCGAAACGGGCGACGGCCACCCGGACAAGACCTTCCACTACATGCTCGCCAACCCACCCTTCGGCGTGGAGTGGAAGCCGGAGGAGGATTACGTCAAGAAGGAGCACCAGGCGCTGGGTTTCAACGGGCGTTTCGGCCCCGGCCTGCCGCGCATCAACGATGGCGCCACCCTGTTCCTGCTGCACATGATCAGCAAGATGAAGGCTGCGCCGGAACAGCGGGGAGAGGGCTCCAAGATCGCGGTCGTCTTCAACGGCTCCCCCCTGTTCAACGGTGAGCCCGGACCCAGCGAAAGTAACATCCGCCGCTGGATCATCGAAAACGACTGGCTGGACGCCATCATCGCCCTGCCGGACCAACTCTTCTACAACACCGGCATCTACACCTACATCTGGCTGGTCACCAACCGCAAGCCGGACCACCGCAAGGGCAAGGTGCAACTCGTCGACGGCACCCGCCACTACCGTAAGATGAAGAAGAGCCTGGGGGAGAAGCGCAACGAACTGGGCGACGAGCACATCGAGGCGCTGACCCGCCTCTACGGCGACTTCACGGACGGCGCCACTTGCACGGTTGGCCAGAATGGAGAGCGGGAAGAGCGCGTTTGCTCCAAGGTCTTCGACAACCGGGACTTCGGTTACCTGAAGCTCACCGTCGAACGCCCCCTGCGGCTCAATTTCCAGGCCAGCGCCGAGCGCATCGAGCGGCTCTGGCAGGAAACCGCCTTCATCAACCTGGCCAAGAGCAAGAAGCGCAAGGACCAGGCCGAGCACGACGCCGAGGTCCAGGCCGGCGAGGCCACCCAGCAGCGCATCATCGAGATCCTACAGGGCATGGATGACACCCTCTACACCGACCGGGCCGAGTTCGAAACCGTCCTGAAGGCGGCCTTCAAGGACGCTAATGAGAAGCTTCTCAAGCCGCTCAGGGAAGCCATTCTGAAGGCCCTGTCCGTGCGCGACCCGGAAGCGGCCATCTGCCGCGATAAGGACGGCAACCCCGAGCCGGATACCGAGCTGCGCGATACCGAGATCGTCCCCCTGCCCGCGGATATCCCGCTGCCGCTGCCCATCGGCTATGACAAGGACGCCGACAACAGCACGCTGCTGGAACTGGTACGCGAGCACTGCGAGGACTACCTCGCCCGCGAGGTGCTGCCCTTCGTCGACGACGCCTGGATCGACCACGGCAAAACCAGGGTGGGCTACGAAATCCCCATCACCCGGCACTTCTACGTCTACGAGCCGCCCCGACCGCTGGAGGAGATCGAAAGCGATATCCAGGGGCTGGAAAAGGAGATCCTGGAGATGCTGAACAGGGTGACCGAATGAGCGCCGGGGAGCTCATCCTCTATAGAACGGAGGACGGTCGGGCGGAAATCCACCTCCGCCTAGAAGGGGATACCGCCTGGCTGACCCAGGCGGAGATGGCGGAGCTGTTCGACACCACGCCCCAAGCCATCACCCAGCACATCCGCGCGATCTATGAGGAAGGCGAGCTGGGCCCCGAGGCAACTTGTAAGGATTCCTTACAAGTTCGCCAGGAGGGCGAGCGCCGGGTCCGGCGGCGCCTCAAGGCCTACAGCCTGCCCATGATCCTCGCCGTGGGCTACCGGGTGCGCTCGCCGCGCGGCACCCAGTTCCGCCAGTGGGCCACCGCCCACCTGGAGGAGTACCTGGTCAAGGGCTTCGCCATGAACGACGAGCGCCTGAAGGAGCCCGGCGGGTGGGACTACTTCGACGAGCTGCTGGCCCGCATCCGCGACATCCGCGCGTCGGAGAAGCGCTTCTACCAGAAAGTGCGCGACCTCTTCGCCCTCTCCAGCGACTACCGCTCCGACGACCAAGAAGCCAACCGATTCTTTGCTGAGGTTCAGAACAAACTCCTCTACGCCGTCACCGGCCACACCGCCGCCGAGATCGTGGTCAACCGCGCCGACCCCGGCGAGCCCAACATGGCCCTAACCAACTGGCAGGGCGCCCGGGTGCGCAAGCAGGATGTCACCGTTGCCAAGAACTACCTGAGCGCTGACGAGGTGGACACGCTGAACCGTCTGGTGGTGATCTTCCTGGAACAGGCCGAACTGCGCGCCCGGGAGCGCCAGGACCTGACCCTGGATTACTGGCGCCACAACGTAGACCGGCTGCTGGAATTCAACGAACGGCCGATTCTCGACGGGGCCGGCAGCATCAGCCGCGACCGCATGGAACATATCGCCCACAAGCGCTACGAGCAGTTCGATGCCCGGCGGCGACGGGATGAGGCGCTGGAGGCCGATGCCGAGGAGTTGCGGGAGCTGGAGGCGCTGGAGGAGCGGATCAAGAAGGAGGGTGACAAATGAGCGTTGCCGCTTTTCCTCAGGAAGCATTGAATTGGCTTGGCCGATTACCTGCGGGATGGCAGGTGAAGCCGTTGAAACATGTGGTGAGAGTGAACCCCGAGGCGCTATCCGATTCGACCGACCCTGATTGGCGGATGACTTACGCCGATATTTCCAGTGTCTCCCTTGGGCAGGGAATAGTGGATACTGAGGAATTTTCCTTCGAGGATGCCCCGTCCCGAGCTCGCCGTTTAGTCAGGCCTGGTGACACGCTGGTTTCTACAGTACGCACCTATCTGCGGGCCATTACGGTAGTTCGCGAACCGCCCGAAAATCTGGTTGCTTCCACCGGGTTTGCCGTGCTGCGTCCCAGCTCAACTATCGATGCCAACTTCCTTGGCTATTTCGCAACTTCGGATGCCTTCGTGAATGCTGTTGTGGCGCAATCCGTCGGGGTAAGTTATCCGGCAACCAATGCATCCGATATTGTGCGCCTGCCGATCGCCTTCCCTCGTATCGAACAACAACAAAAAATCGCCACCTTCCTCGACCGCAAGACCGCCGAGATCGACACCCTGATCGCCAGGAAGCGCCGCCTGCGCGACCGGCTGGCCGAAAAGCGCACCGCCCTGATCACCCGCGCCGTCACCAAGGGGCTTGATCCCGATGCCCCCATGAAAGACAGCGGCATCGAGTGGCTGGGGGAGATTCCGGCGCATTGGCGTGCCTCGCGCGTTAAGTTCTTCGCAGCAGTTGGGAATGGCTCCACGCCGAGTCGGGAAAATGCGGATTATTGGGTTGGCGGTGACTATCCTTGGTTGAATAGCGGGGTTGTGAATAAAGGGTCAGCAACCGAAGCAGATCAATTCGTTACAGAATTGGCATTGCGTGAATGCCATCTGCCGATAATTGATCCACCCGCAATTCTGCTAGGAATTACTGGTCAGGGAAAGACGCGAGGGATGACCACAAAGCTAGAGATTCAAGCAACAATAAATCAGCATTTAGTATTCGTGAAACCTGATGAGCGAGTTATTGATATTGATTACCTCTATGCCATTTTTGAAAGAGCTTACCTTTACCTAAGAAGTGAGAGTGACGGGGGAGGCAGCACAAAAGGAGCAATAACTTGTAGTCAAGTCGAAAACCTATGCGTTCCGCTTCCTCCAGTAACCGAGCAGCGAGAGATCGCGCTGGCACTCCAGGAAAGCCAAGCGAAACTGCATGGGGTGTCAAGAAAAATAGGCAAGGCAATTGAGCGCCTGGAAGAGTATCGCTCCGCCCTGATCACCAACGCCGTCACCGGCCAGATCAAGGTGGCCTGAACCGGAGAAGCCCATGCACCAGGAAATCTACTTCGAACAGGCCATGGAGCAGTCGCTGACCGAGCACGGCGGCTATGAGCAGGGCGCCCCCCAAGGCTTCGACCCGGCGCGCGCGCTCTTCCCCGACGAGGTGATCGCCTTTATCCAGGCCAGCCAGCCGCAGCGCTGGCAGTCCCTGGTCAAGCTCCACGGCGACCAGGCCGGCGAGGTGCTGCTGAGTGCGCTGTTCAAGGAGTTGGCCTCCAAGAACGCCCTGCATGTGCTGCGCCACGGCTTTAAGTGCTTCGGCAAGACCTTCCGGCTGGCCTACTTCGCCCCCAATACCGGCATGAACCCGGAGGCCGCCGCGGCCTATGGCCACAACCGCCTCCGTGTGACACGGCAGGTGCATTTCAGCGAGACGCACCCCAAACAATCCCTGGACGTGGTGCTGTCGGTGAACGGCCTGCCGGTGGCCACCCTGGAGCTGAAGAACCCCATGACCGGGCAGACGGTGGATGACGCTATCCGCCAGTACAAAAATGACCGCGATCCGACCGAGCCGATCTTCCGGTTCAAGGAGCGCGCGTTGGTGCATTTCGCCGTGGACCCGGACCAGGCCTTCATGGCCACGCGGCTAAGCGGTAGCAAGACGGCCTTTCTGCCGTTCAATCGCGGCCACAACTTCGGGGCGGGCAATCCGCCCGCCGAAGAGGGCGGCTACCGCACCAGCTACCTGTGGGAGCAGGTGCTCGCCCGCGACAGCCTGATGGACATCCTCGCTCGGTTCCTGCACCTGGAAGTGACCGAAAACAAGGTCACGACGAAGAAGGGGGTGAAACGCCACCGCAAGGAAGCGTTGATCTTCCCCCGATACCACCAGTTGGACGCGGTGCGGCAACTGGTGGCCAGCGCCCGGGCGCAGGGACCGGGCCACAACTACCTGGTGCAGCACTCCGCGGGCTCGGGCAAATCCAATTCCATCGCCTGGCTGGCCCATCGCCTCTCCAGCCTGCACGACGCCGACGACAACAAGGTGTTCGATACCGTGGTGGTGATCACCGACCGCCGGGTGCTGGACCAGCAGTTGCAGAACACCATCTACCAGTTCGAGCACAAGCAGGGAGTGGTGCAGAAGATCGACGAGAACACCCAGCAGCTCGCCCAGGCGCTTTCCTCCAGCGTACCCATCATCATCTCGACCATCCAGAAGTTCCCCTTCATCACCCAGGCCATGGACACCCTGGCCAAGAAGGGCGAGGAAGTGGAGCTGAGCACGGAGGGCAAGCGCTTCGCGGTGATCGTGGACGAGGCGCACAGCTCTCAGTCCGGCGAGACGGCCATGGAGCTGCGCAAGGTGCTCAACCGCGACGGCATCGAGTCGGCCATCGCGGAGGAGTTCCTGGATGTGGAGGAGGAGGATCTTTCCGAGGAGGCGCGCAAGAAGCTGTTCGAGGAGATGCTCAAACGCCCCCGCCAGCCCAATATCAGCTTCTTCGCCTTCACCGCCACGCCCAAGTTCAAGACCCAGGCGGTGTTCAACGAGCCCGGCCCGGACGGCCAGCCGCCCTTTCACCTGTACTCCATGCGTCAGGCCATCGAGGAAGGCTTCATCATGGACGTGCTGGAAAACTACACCACCTACAAGACCTATTACGGGCTGATCAAATCCATCGACGATGATCCGGAAGTACCCAAGCGCAAGGCGGCCAGGGCCTTGGCGCGCTTCATGTCCCTGCACCCCCACAATATCGCCCAGAAAGTGGAGGTGATCGTCGAGCACTTCCGCCACAACACCCGCCACCGCATCGGCGGCCGGGCCAAGGCCATGGTGGTCACCGCCTCGCGCCTGCACGCCGTGCGCTACAAGCAGGCGTTCGACAAGTACATCCAGGACCACCGCATTACCGGCATCCGCTCCCTGGTGGCCTTCTCCGGCAGCGTCACCGACCCGGATTTTCCCGGGCAGTCGTACACGGAAGTGGGCATGAACGACGGTATCAAGGAAACCGAGCTGCCGGACCGGTTCGCCTCGGAGCACTATCAGGTGCTGCTGGTGGCGGAGAAATACCAGACCGGGTTCGACCAGCCACTGCTGCATACCATGTATGTGGACAGGCGCCTATCGGGAATCCAGGCCGTGCAGACCCTGTCCCGGCTGAACCGAACGGCGCCGGGTAAGGAGGACACCTTCGTGCTGGATTTCGCCAACGAGCCCGGTGAGATCTACGAGGCGTTCAAGCCCTATTACGAGGTTACGCCGCAGGGGAAACCCACCGATCCCCATCAGCTCTACGACTTGCAGCACCGGTTAGAGGAAGCCCAGGTGTTCGCCCCGGATGAGGTCAGCGCCTTCGCGGAGATCTGGTACAAGAACCGCAGCGAGCCCACGGCGGCCGACCACCAGAAGATCAATGCCATCCTCGACCAGGCGGTGACGCGCTACCAGGCCCTGGACGAAGACCACCAGGAGCAGTTCAAGGGCCAGCTCACCAGTTTCCGCAACCTGTATGCCTTCCTGGCACAGATCATCCCTTATCAGGACAGCAGCCTGGAGAAGCTCTACAGCTATGGCCGCTTCCTGCTGTCCAAGCTGCCACGCCGCGCTGACGACGCCGTTTTCGAGCTGGACGACGAGGTTTCCCTTCAGTATTACCGGCTACAGAAGATCAGCGAGGGGGCAATCGATCTGGGCGTAGGGGAACCGGAGCCCCTGTACGGCCCAAAGGAAGTGGGCACAGGCCGCGCCGAGGACGAAAACGTGGAGCTGTCCACGCTTATCGGGAGGCTGAACGAGCGCTTCGGCACGGAGTTCACGCCGGCCGATCAGCTGTTCTTCGACCAGATCGCAGAAAGTGCGGTCGAAAACGACACCCTGCGCGAAGCGGCGCAGGCGAACTCAATGGAAAATTTCGCATACGTGTTCAACAGGATGCTGGAAAGCCTGTTCATCGAGCGCATGGACGGCAACGAGGAAATTTTCGGGCGTTTGATGAATGACGACGACTTCCGGCAAGTCGCCCGAGAACATTTGTTACGCGAGGTGTACAGCAGGCTTCGCGAATAATATGGGCGCGAGGCCACCGCTCCCCTCCCCATGCCCCGGCACAGATCGCAGGCGCACATGAAACGGCTGGCGAGACGTCGCACGCCTTCGGCGCACGACCTACCCGGTCCGGCAGGCCGTGTGCGACATCGCCGCCGCGCTTGAGAACAGGGCAACGTTAGCCCGGGCCGTCATCGAGCCGGCACGCATTGCCACAATGAGAGTTGGTGCCACACCACCGTCGCCCTTGAAAGGCGTCGCGGTGCGCCCCACCGTTGTACAATCGCCGCGCCGGCGGCCCGGCGGGGCCGTCGCGCATCCATTCGAGGCAGTCCGGAGCACCAACGTGAGGCAATTTGACGGCACCACCATCCTCGCCGCCCGTCGGCAGGGCCGGGTCGCGCTCGGCGGCGACGGCCAGGTCACCCTCGGCGATACCGTGATGAAGGGCAACGCGCGCAAGGTGCGCCGGCTGTTCCACGAGCGTGTGATCGCGGGCTTCGCCGGCGGCACCGCGGACGCGTTCACACTGTTCGAGCGCTTCGAGGGCCAGCTCGAGAAGCACCGCGGCAACCTCACCCGCTCCGCCGTGGAGATGGCCAAGGACTGGCGCTCCGACCGCGCCCTGCGCCGGCTGGAGGCGCTGCTGCTGGTCGCCGACCGGGACACCACGCTGATGATCTCCGGCAACGGCGACGTGGTCGAGCCCGAGCGCGACCTCATCGCGATCGGCTCCGGCAGTGGCTTCGCGCAGTCCGCGGCCACCGCGCTGATGGACAACACCGAGCTCGGCGCCCGCGACATCGTCGAGCGCTCGCTGCACATCGCCGCCGACATCTGCATCTACACCAATCACCACCTCACCATCGAAGAGCTGGGCGAGGAGTGACCGGAGCGGAACCGACATGTCCGACATGACCCCCAGAGAGATCGTCCAGGAGCTAGACAAGCACATCATCGGCCAGGCCGAGGCCAAGCGCGCCGTGGCCGTGGCGCTGCGCAACCGCTGGCGCCGCATGCAGGTGGACGAGGAGCTGCGCGCGGAGATCACCCCCAAGAACATCCTCATGATCGGCCCCACCGGCGTGGGCAAGACAGAGATCGCCCGGCGCCTCGCCCGCCTGGCACGGGCGCCTTTCATTAAGGTAGAGGCGACCAAGTTCACCGAGGTGGGCTACGTCGGCCGTGATGTGGAGTCCATCATCCGCGATCTGGTGGACAACGCCATCAAGATGACCCGCCAGGAGGCCATGGAGGGCGTGCGCGTCAAGGCCGCCGACGCCGCCGAGGACCGCATCCTCGACGCGCTGCTCCCCCGCGCCCGCGGCTGGGAGGACGACGAGGCCGGCAGCGGCACCCGGCAGAAGATGCGCAAGAAGCTGCGCGAGGGCGAGCTCGACGAGCGCGAGATCGAGATCGAGCTGCGCACCCAGGGCGGCGGCGTGGACATCATGGCGCCGCCGGGCATGGAGGAGATGACCAACCAGCTCCAGAGCATGTTCCAGAACATGGGCGGCGAGCGCACCCGCACCCGCAAGCTCCCGATCCGCGAGGCACGGCCGCTGCTCGAGGAGGAGGAGGCCGCACGGCTGGTCAACGAGGAGGAGGTCAAGCAGCAGGCCCTGGAACGGGTCGAGCAGAACGGCATCGTCTTCCTCGACGAGATCGACAAGGTGGCCAAGCGCGCCGAGAGCGGCAGCGGCGGCGACGTCTCCCGCGAGGGCGTGCAGCGCGACCTGCTGCCCCTGGTGGAGGGCTCCACGGTCTCCACCAAGCACGGCATGGTGAACACCAACCACATCCTGTTCATCGCCTCCGGTGCGTTCCACGTCTCCAAGCCCTCCGACCTCATCCCCGAGCTTCAGGGCCGGCTGCCCATCCGCGTGGAGCTCGAGGCCCTGGCGGTGGAGGACTTCGTGAGCATCCTCACCGAGCCGGACGCCTCGCTGGTGCGCCAGTACGAGGCCCTGATGAGCACCGAGGGCGTGACCGTGCGCTTCGCCGAGGAGGGCGTCGCCCGCATCGCCGAGGTCGCCTGGGAGGTCAACGAACGCACCGAGAACATCGGCGCCCGGCGGCTGCACACGGTCATGGAGCGGCTGCTGGAGGCGATCTCCTACGAGGCCCCGGACCGCAGCGGCGAGACGGTGACCGTCGACGCCGCCTACGTGGACGAGCACCTGGGCAGCCTCGCCCGGGACGAGGACCTCAGCCGCTACATCCTCTGAGTGCGGCATCGGCCCGGCCCCTGGCGCCGGGCCCGCGCCGCCGCGTTAGAATCCGGTACACGGACACCGGACGGCCAGGACGGCGGCCATCGAGCGTTCCGCCGTCCGCCGAGGCGATGGGTCCCATGCGCCATGCCCGGGCGCAAGCCCGGGCGCGTCCACGGCGGCACGTCACGACCCTGTCGCCAGGCCCTGATGGAACCGTGAGGTCCCCATGCAGCACCCGCCACGTACCGACACCGGCCGCACGCCCACCGACATCCGCCTGCACCGGCGCTCGGCGGTGCTGGAGATCGCCTTCGACGACGGCTCACGCTTCGAGCTGCCGGCGGAGTATCTCCGTGTGTACTCGCCGTCCGCGGAGGTGCGCGGACACGGCCCGGGCCAGGCAGTACTGGTCACCGGCAAGGAGGAGGTCGGCCTGACCGACGTCCAGCCGGTGGGAAACTATGCCCTGCGCCTGGTCTTCGATGACGGCCACGACTCTGGGTTATACTCGTTCGACCTGCTCTACGAGCTGGGCACCGACCAGTCGCGCTACTGGCAGGACTATCTCGACGCGCTCGCCCATGCCGGGCACGCGCGCCGCACCAACCCGAACAAGGAGTAGGCCGTGGCGAGCGGCGACGAGCAGCAGGACAGCGGCACCACCCACTTCGGCTACCAGCAGGTCCCGCTGGATGAGAAACGCCAGCGCGTCGGTGCCGTGTTCCAGTCCGTCGCGGAGCGCTACGACCTCATGAACGACCTCATGTCGTTCGGCCTGCACCGCATCTGGAAGCATCAGGCCATGGCCGCCACCCGCGCCCGCCGCGGCCATCACGTCCTCGACCTCGCCGCCGGCACCGGCGATCTCAGCCTCGCGTTGTCCCGGCGGGTCGGCCACGAGGGCCGGGTGGTGAGCTCCGACATCAACCCGGCGATGCTCGCCCGCGGCCGCGACCGGCTGATCGACGAGGGCGCGGTGGACAACATCGACTACGTCATCGCCGACGCCGAGCAGCTGCCCTTCCCGGACGCGAGCTTCGACCGTGTGACCATGGCCTTCGGGCTGCGCAACGTCACCCGCAAGGAGCGCGCCCTCGCGGCGATCCGGCGGGTCCTGCGCCCGGGCGGGCACCTCATGGTGCTGGAATTCTCGCGGCTCTACATCACCGCGCTGCGTCCGCTCTACGACGCGTATTCCTTCGGCGTACTGCCCGCCATGGGCCGGCTCGTCGCCCACGACGCGGAGAGCTACCGCTACCTCGCCGAGTCCATCCGCATGCACCCCGACCAGCAGACGCTTGCGGGGATGATGGAACAGGCGGGCTTCGAGGACTGCGAGTACACCAACCTCTCCGGCGGCGTCGTGGCCATTCACCGCGGCCACGTCTACTAGCACGGCCCTATGACGGAAACCCCCGGCATGCTCGGCACCGGTGTGATGCGCGTCGTCGAGGGCGCGCTCAACCGGGTGCTCGCCCTTGACCCGGAGACGCCGCACCGGCTCGTGCCGCTCACCGGGCGCAGCCTCGCGGTACGCCTGAGCGAGCCGACGGTGGCCGCACGCGTGCACTTCCTCGCCGACGGCCTGCGCCTGGCACAGCCGGGCGAGGCGGAGACCGCCGACGCCGAGGTGGAGGCCACCCTGGCCGGGCTGGCGACGCTCGCGACCTCCCGCGGCCGGCGCAGCCGGGACGTGGTCTTCCGTGGCGACGTCGGCGTGATCCAGGAGGTCCGCGCCCTGTTCACCGAGCTCGACGTGGACTGGGAGGAACAGCTCTCGCGGATCACCGGTGACGTCATCGCTCACCAGGTCGGCCGCGGCGTGCGCGGTGGCCGCCGCTGGGGCGAGCGCACGGCGGCGGCGTTCGTCCAGGACGTGGGCGCCTACCTCACCGAGGAGCGCCGGCTGCTGCCCCCGGCGGCGGAGGCGGACGCCTTCATCCGCGACGTCGACCGCCTGCGCGCCGACACGGACCGCCTGGAGGCGCGCATCCGGCGGCTGGAGCGCCGCCGCGGCGGCGCGGGAGGCGAGCGGTGATCCTGCGTCCCGCGCTGCTGCTGCGCCTGATCTACATCAACCTCATCCTCATCAAGCACGGCCTGGACGAGGTCATCCTCGCCACCCACCTATTCCGGCCGCTGCGTTTCCTCGGGCTGTTCATGCCCTGGCGCTGGTTCCGGCGCTACCGCCAGTCCCGCGGCGAGCGCATCCGCTGCGCCCTGGAGGACCTCGGCCCGATCTTCGTGAAGTTCGGCCAGATCCTCTCGACCCGGCGCGACCTCGTTCCCCCGGATATCGCCACCGAGCTCGCCCGGCTGCAGGACCGGGTGCCGCCGTTCCCCGGCGAGCGCGCCCGGGCCCTGGTCGAGGCGGAACTCGGCCAGCCGCTGGAAGCGATGTTCGCGCGCTTCGAGGAGCAGCCACTGGCCTCCGCCTCCATCGCCCAGGTGCATGGCGCGGTGCTTCACGACGGGCGCGAGGTGGTGGTCAAGGTGGTGCGCCCGGGCATCCAGCGCACCATCGACGGCGACCTGCAGCTGCTCTACACCATCGCCCGGCTGGCCCACCGCTACTGGCGCGAGGCCTTCCGGCTGCGCCCGGTGGAGGTGGTGCGCGAGTTCGACAAGACCATCCACGACGAGCTCGACCTGATGCGCGAAGCGGCCAACGCCTCGCAGCTGCGGCGCAACTTCGAGGGCTCGGATCTCCTCTACGTGCCCGAGGTCTACTGGCCCGGCACCCGCACCCGGGTGATGGTCATGGAGCGCATCCACGGCATCCCCATCAGCCACGTGGAGACCCTGCGCGAACGCGGCGTGAATATGCAGGCGCTGGCAGAGCGCGGCGTGGAGATCTTCTTCACCCAGGTCTTCCGCGACAGCTTCTTCCACGCCGACATGCACCCGGGCAACATCTTCGTCGACCCGGACGAGCCGGATACGCCGCGCTACATCGCCGTGGACTTCGGCATCATCGGCACCCTCGGCCCGCGGGACCACCGCTACCTCGCGGAAAACTTCCTCGCCTTCTTCAACCGCGACTACCGCCGTGTCGCCGAGCTGCACGTGGAGTCGGGATGGGTGCCGGCGGACACTCGGGTGGACGAGTTCGAGGCCGCCATGCGCGTGGTCTGCGAGCCGATCTTCGAGCGCCCGCTGGGCGAGATCTCCTTCGGCGCGCTGCTGCTGCGGCTGTTCCAGACCGGGCGACGGTTCAACATGGAGGTCCAGCCCCAGCTGGTGCTGCTGCAGAAGACGCTGCTCGCCATCGAGGGGCTGGGACGCGACCTCTACCCCGACCTGGACCTCTGGCGCACCGCCAAGCCCTACATGGAGCAGTGGATGCGCGAGCAGCTCGGCGCCCGTGCGCTCATCCGCAACCTGCGCACCGAGCTGCCCAAGTGGGGCGAGTACCTGCCGCGTCTGCCCGGTCGGCTCGACGCCGCCCTCTCCGAGGCCGAGCAGCTGCGCGAGCGCGTCGCCGAACAGGAGCGCACCCTGGAGGGCCTGCGCGAAGACGTGCGCCGCAACGGCCGGCGCAACTTCGCCGCGGTGATCGGCGCGAGCCTCGTGCTCTCGGCGTTCATCATCGCCGGGCTGGACGGCTACACGCCGGTAATGGTCGCTGCGGGCACGCCGCTCGCCAGCCTGGTGCTCGGCGCCCTGGGCGGGCTGTTCTGGCTGAGCGCCTGGCCGCGACGCTAGCCCGGCGGGCTCAGGCAGACCTCCCGTGGCCGCTCACGGCGGCAGTGCCGCGACCAGCGCCTCGGTGCGCGCGGCAAGGCCGTCGTCCCGGTCACCGTCCAGGTTCTCGTCGATGAGCGCCGCCGCGGCCCGCCCGGCCCCGGCGGCCAGCGCCACCGCCGCGCGGGCGTCGCCCACCAGCCGCGGATTGCCCTCACGGACCAGCCGGTCGCCCATGCGGCACAGGCGCAACGCCGTCTCCAGTACCTCCAGCGGCACCTCGCAGGCCGCCTCCAGGGCGTCCTCCAGCGCCCCGGCATCGCCCCAGCGGCTGGCCTTCAGCACCGGGGCGAAGGACTCCGCATCGGCGTCCATAAGCACCAGCGCGCGCTCGCGGATCGCGTCCGCCTCCCCCGCCAGTGCCGCGGCGTCGGCCATGCGCGTGTCCGCAAAGCGTGCGGCCATCGCCGCCAGCGCCGCCGCGGTGGCCAGCGACAGGCCCGCACCCGCGCCGCCCGACGGGGCGGAGCGGCGCGCGGCGAGCGCCTCCAGGAAGCCCGCGATGCCGGCCTGCGGGGCGCCGTCCAGCGCATCCACCCGGGCGGCCATCAGAACAGCCCCGTGATTTCGCCGTTCTCGTCCACATCGATGTGGGCGGCGGCGGGGTCGGCACCGAGGCCGGGCATGGTCCGGATGTCGCCGCACAGCGCGTAGACGAACCCGGCACCCGCGGACAGCCGGACCTCGCGCACGGGAAGCGTCCAGCCCGTGGGCGCGCCCCGAAGACTGGCGTCCGCGGACAGCGAGAGGTGGGTCTTGGCGACGCACACCGGCAGCTCGCCGTAGCCCTGGCGCTGATAGGTGTCGATCTGGCGCCGGGCATCGGCGCTGAACGACACGTCGTCGGCCCCGTAGATGCGCGTGGCGATCCGCTCGATCTTGGCGTCCAGGGCCATGTCGTCCGGGTATAGGAACTCGAAGTCACCGCCCGCCTCGGCGGCCTCAGCCACCGCCTCCGCGAGCTCGGCGGCGCCGGCGCCGCCGTCGCGCACGTGGGTGCACACCGCCGCCCGTGCCCCGGCCGCCTCGGCGATCTCGCGGATGGCCTGATGCTCGCTGTCATAGTCCGAGGGGAACGCGTTGATCGCCACCACCGGCGTCACCCCGTGGGCGCGGATGTTGTCGATCTGCTTGGTGAGGTTGGCGGCGCCAGCGTGCACGTCCTCCGGGCTCTCCGCCTTCATGCCCTCGGGCAGCGGCCGGCCCGGGACCACGCGATAGCGTCCGGAATGAAACTTCAGCCCGCGCACGGTGGCGACGAGCACCGCGGCGTCCGGGGTCAACCCGGAGGCGCGGCACTTGATGTTGAAGAACCGCTCCGCCCCCATGTCGGCACCGAAGCCGGCCTCGGTGACCAGGAAGTCGCCGCCGTGGATGCCGATGTTGTCGGCGACGATGGAGGAGTTACCGTGGGCGATGTTGCCGAAAGGCCCGGTGTGGATCAGCGCCGGGGTGTGCTCCAGGGTCTGCAGCAGGTTCGGCTTGATCGCCTCCTTGAGCAGGGCGGTCATCGCCCCGGCGGCACCGATGTCCTCGGCGGTGACCGGCTCGCCGTCGCGGTTCTCGCCGACCACCATGCGCCCAAGACGCCGGCGCAGGTCGGTAACCGAGTCGGCGAGGGCGAGCACCGCCATGACCTCCGAGGCCGCGGTGATCTCGAAGCCCGCCTGGCGGGGCACCCCGTCGGCCCGCGGACCGAGGCCGATGACGGTGCTGCGCAGGGCGCGGTCGTTGATGTCCACCACCCGCTGCCAGCGCACGCGCTGCGGGTCGAGGTCCACCCCGCGGCCGTGGTGGAGGTGGTTGTCGATCATCGCCGCGAGCAGGTTGTGGGCGGCGGTGACCGCATGGATGTCGCCGGTGAGGTGGAGGTTGATCCGCTCCATCGGCACCACCTGGCTGTAGCCGCCGCCGGCGGCCCCGCCCTTGATCCCGAGGGTCGGCCCCATGGAGGGCTGGCGGATCGCAACGGTGGCGGTACGCCCGACGTGGTGCAGCCCCTGGGCGAGGCCGATGGAGGTGGTGGTCTTACCCTCGCCGAGGGGCGTGGGCGTGATCGCCGAGACCACCACGTAACGCCCCCGGGGCCGGTCCGCCACCGCGCGGACGGCGTCGAGATCCAGCTTGGCGATGCCCCGGCCGTAGGGCTCGACACTGGCGCCCGGCACGCCCATGCGCCCGGCGATCTCCTCGATCGGCCAGAGCCGGGCCTCCCGGGCGATCTCGAGGTTACCCGCCACCGGCCGGGACGCCCCGGTTATTTCCTGCGCGTTGCTCGCCATGGCCGCTCCTCCGTCGTTCATCGGTTTCGAGGACGTTGACGGTGTGATTATCGGCGGCACGGGGCCCGCGGGTTTGCTCACCGGCGCCGGTCACCATGGTCCTAGCGACACCGCCCCGATTGGGCTAAGTTTCTGTCAGGAGGCGGTTTTATGAGGGGGCGGCAACGCCTTTCCCGGAGGCGTCACCGGTAAACGCCGCCGCCGGGTAAATGGGCGGCGCAGACACGCAAGCCGGGAGGGGAGCGCGGCGCGTTTACTTATTGTCCACCGAATAACATGATCCATCAGGCCTTAGGAGGAGGGGTCTCATGGCAGCGCTATCCGGCTCACCGCGAGAGCACCTGGATGTCGGCTTCGTGCTCGTGCCGGGCTACTCCCAGCTCGCCTTTTCCTCGGCCCTGGAGCCGTTCCGCATGGCCAACCAGCTCGCGGACCGGCGCCTCTACACCTGGCACCTCATGAGCGTGGACGGTGCACCGGTGAGCGCCAGCAGCGGCCTGGAGACCCGCGTTGAGTGCGCCCTCGAGGAGCCTCTGCCCCTCGACATGGTGGTTGTCTGCGCCGGCGTGGACGTGCAGAGCCACTGCGACCGCGAGACCCTGACGTGGCTGCGCCGTATGGCCGGCCGCCAGGTTCCGCTGGCCGCGGTGTGCACCGGTGGCTACGTGCTCGCCCGCGCCGGGGTGCTCAACGGCTACCGCTGCACCCTGCACTGGGAACACATCTCCAGCATCCACGAGGCGCTGATGTTCCCGGAGGTGACTTTCACCTCCCAGCTGTTCGTCATCGACCGTGACCGCTACACCTGCTCCGGCGGTGTCGCCCCGCTGGACATGATGCTCACCCTGGTCGGACGCCAGCAGGGCCCGGAGCTCGCCGAGGCCATCGCCGAGGAATTCCTCCACGAGCGCATCCGCGACGTGGACGACCGCCAGCGCGCGCCGCTGCGGGTGCGCCTCGGTCACAGCCAGCCCAAGCTCGAGGAGGTCGTCACGCTCATGGAGGCGAACCTCCACGAACCGCTGTCGCTGGACGAGCTCGCCGGCCACGCACGGCTGTCCCGGCGCCAGCTCGAACGGCTGTTCCAGCGCTACGTGGGCTGCCCGCCGGCGCGCTACTACATGGACCTGCGCCTGACCCGGGCACGGCAGCTACTGCAGCAGACCCACATGCCCATCACCGACGTCGCCCTGGCCTGCGGCTTCGTCTCGCCGCCCCACTTCACCAAGTGCTACCACGACCACTTCGGCCATTCGCCGAGCCACGAACGCCAGCGCCGCTACGAGCGCCTCGCAGGCAGCCCCGGTAACAGCAGCCGGCCCAATCCGCCGCTCGATGCCGCGGCGAGCGGCGGGTAGCCGGCGGCGGAGTCCGGAAAACCGGAGACGTCGGCTGCCTCGAGCAGCCGACCTACGGCCATTATCAATGGGTATCGGCTTTGCCACCGGCCAATCCCTTACGGAATGCCTGTAGGGTAGACCGGTGTTGTAGGTTGGCTGCTCCTGGCAGCCAACATCCCGCGTTGCCGCGCCGGGGACGTCGGCTGCCAGGAGCAGCCGACCTACATCACTGAGGAGCCGGGTACGCGAGGCGACGGCCACGCCGACGGATTCCGACATCCGACGGGGCAATCGCAGACCGGGGGCGCCATCCCCGGCCCCGGGTCCGCGCGGAGGCGGACCCGGGGATGGCCGTTCAGCTCCGCGGCCGTTCGTTGTCCGGGTCGTACAGGGCCCGGTAACCCACCGCCTCGATGCGCAGGGGGTAGTGCTCGCCGAAGTACTCCATGGTCACGGTGTCGCCCTCGCGGGCGTAGGCGGCGGGCAGGTAGCCGAGGGCGATGATCTCGCCGACCGAGGGGCCGTAGACGACGCTGCTGGTGTAGGAGCGCCGGCCCGTGCTGTCGACGAGGACGTCCCCGGTCTCCGGGTCGAGGATCGGCCACTGGCCCACGGGGTAGCGGGCGACGCCGGCGGCGTCGACGTTCTCGCGCAGGGTCATGGTGCAGAGGTACGCCGGCTGGCCGTCGCGCTCACGCTGCTCGAGGTAGGCGGCCTTGCCGTGGAAGTCCGCGGCCTTGACCTTGGGGCGGGCAAGCCCGGCCTCGTAGAGGTTGTACTCCGTGAGCAGGTCGACGTTCTGCAGGCGCAGGCTCTTCTCCAGACGGCGGCTGTTGGCGTAGGTCTCGATGCCCACCGGGGTGACACCCTGCTCGTAGAGCGCGTCCCACAGGCCGAGGCCGTAGCTGAAGGGCACGTAGAGCTCCCAGCCCTGCTCGCCCACGTAGGAGATGCGGAAGGCCCACACCGGCAGGCCGTGCACGCGGATCTCCCGCGCCGTGGCGAAGGGGAAGCGTTCGTCGCTCAGCTCCTCCGGGTCGTCCGCCAGGGCCTGAAGCGTCTGCCGCGCCTCCGGGCCCCACAGCCCGAGGGTAGCGAGCTGGTCGGTGCGGTCCTCGAAGTGCACGCGCCCCAGGCCGCGGGCCTCGGCCATGCGCGTCATCCACACATAATCGCGGTGGCCGGTGTCACCGCCACAGATCACGCGGTAGCTCTCCGTGCCCAGGCGCACGACGGTCAGGTCGGAGTGCACGCCGCCGGTCTCGTCGAGGAAGTGGGTGTAGACGCCCTTGCCCACGGGCTGGTTGCCGCCCACGCGGGCGACCGAGAGGTACTCCAGTAGCGCCTCGGCGTCCGGGCCGGAGACGTCGAAGATGGCGAAGTGGGAGAGGTTGATCATGCCCACGTGCTCGCTCATCCGCAGGTGCTCGGCGTTGGAGACACGCCAGAAGTGCCGGGCGTCCCACTCGTTGGCGCGCTCGGGCACACGCTCGCCGTAGCGCTCGAGCAGGTGTTCGTTGGCGGCGTAGCCATGGGCGCGCTCCCAGCCGCCGGCCTCCATGAAGTAGCCGCCGAGCGCCTGCTCCCGGGGCCAGAACGGGCTGCGGCGCAGGTTGCGACCGCTCTCGTAGGGCTCGCGGGGATGCACCGGCGGGTCGTAGATCTTGCGCGCGGTCTCCAGGCAGCGGTCGTAGACGTGGCCCCGGGTCTTCTGCACCGGGTAGAAGCGCGCGATGTCGATGCCGTGGGGATCGAGCTCGGGGCGCCCGAGGCTGATCCAGTCGGCGAAGACCTTGCCCATCCCGGGACCGTCCTTCACCCACACGGCCTCGCAGAACCACAGCCCCCGGGTCTCCGGCGATTCGCCCACCAGCGAACCGCCGTCCGGGGTCACAGACAGCAGCCCGTTGAACGAGCTCTTCTCGTCCCAGCCGAGATCGCCGAGCACCGGGGTGATCTCCAGGGCCCGCTCGTAGGCGCTCATCACCTGGTCGGCGTCGAGGTCGCGCATGGACGGCGACAGCCGCGCCTCCTCCTTGCTGGCGATGTCCTGCGGGTACACCAACCGCGGCTCGGTGGGCTCGTAGTAGCCCCACTCGATCTGCCCACCCTCCGAGGTGCTGGGGTCGCCGGTATCGCGCAGGTACGCGGAGTTGCCCTGGTCGCGGAACAGGGGATAGCCGATCTCCCGACCGGTGCCCGCGAAGGCGTCGTAGGGCCCGAAGAACAGCAGCGGGTGCTCGACGGGCATCAGCGGCAGGTGCGCCCCCCCCATGCCGGCGACTAGCGGGCCCCAGATGCCACAGGTCACGATGACCACCGGCGTGGCGATATAGCCCTTGTGGGTCTCCACCCCCTGGACGCGGCCGTCGTGGACGTCGATGGCGAGCGCCGGGGTGTTGGCAAAGGCCTGCAGGCGGCCGCTGGCCACCGCCTCGTCGACCAGCTCGCCGGCGACGCGCTGGGAGCGCGGCACCACCAGGCCGGCGTCCGGGTCCCACATGGCCCCCTGGATCAGGCCCTCCTCGAGCAGCGGGAAGCGCTCCTTGGCCTCGGACGGCCCGATGAGGTGGGCGTTGGTGCCGAACGCCTTGCCGGAGCCGACCTTGCGCTTGAGCTCCTCCATGCGGGCATCGTCGTCGACCCGCGCCACCTCCATGCCGCCGATGCGGTTGTAATGCCCGCGCGCCTCGTAGAAGCGCTGGCTGTAGGTGGTGGTGTAGCAGCTCATCTTGTCGTGGGAGGTCATGTAGCAGAAGTCGGAGGCGTGGGAGGTCGAGCCGACATCCGACGGGATCGCCGACGCCTCCAGGCCCACGAGTCCGTCCCAGCCGTGGCCGATCATGTGGTGGGCCACCGAGGCGCCCACGATGCCGCCCTGGCCGATGATCACCGCGTTCGCCTGCTTGGGTAGTGTCGCCATGGCCGCTCTCCTGTCCCGTTTTCCGTCGCGGGCCGCCCCGCCGGGGTGACTTTGACACCACATTAGAGAATGCCGGCCGCACTCCGCTGTCCCCGGACGACACCGTTTTTCCGTTCGGCGACAGGCCTTTACGACGCCGTTTTTGGTGTTTCCGACACCCGGAGCGGCGATGACGCCCACGCGAAAGTCGCCGTCGTCCGCGGGGGCGTGGGCGCTTCACGCTGGCGCTAGCGTCTGGGCCACGGACGGTCACCCGGTGTCGGTCCCGTAATCGCCTCAAAAGCAGTTCCGCAATCGTTTGGGAGGAGCGGCCATGTCCCAGGTCATCGAGCAGATCGAGCAGTCGGCGCAGGCACCGGAGATCCTGCTCTATCCGCGCATCCGCAAGTCGCCGTTTTTCTACGCCTCGCGGCGCCACGGGGTACGCAAGTACAGCGTCTACAACCACCACTACCACCCGCGCGTCTACACCGATCCGGTGGACGAGTACTGGGCCCTGGTCCAGGGGGTGACCCTCTGGGACGTGGGCGTGGAGCGCCAGATCGAGATCGCCGGCCCGGACGCCTTCGAGTTCACCCAGCGTCTGGTGCCGCGCAACATGGAGAAGTGCAAGGTCGGCCAGTGCAAGTACGTGTTCGTCACCGCGCCGGACGGCGGGATCATCAACGATCCGGTGCTGCTGCGCGTCGAGGAGAACCGCTTCTGGCTGTCGCTCGCCGACAGCGACGTCCTGCTGTGGTGCCAGGGCCTCGCCCACAATTCGGGGCTCGACGTCATCATCCGCGAGGTGGACGTGGCCCCGGTGCAGGTCCAGGGACCGAAGGCCAAGCAGGTGATGGTCGATCTGTTCGGCGAGAGCGTGCTGGAGATCCCCTACTACTACCTGATGGAGGCGGAGATCGACGGCATGTCCGTAGTCATCTCGCGCACCGGCTACTCCGGCGAGATCGGCTACGAGATCTACCTGCGCGATGCCAGCCTGTACGGCGAACAGCTCTGGCAGCGGGTCTTCGAGGCCGGCCGGCCCCACGGCATGCAGGTGATCGGGCCCTGCCACATCCGCCGCATCGAGGGGGCGATCCTCGCCTTCGGCTGTGACATCTGGTACGACACCAACCCCTTCGAGGTGGGGATGGGCTACAACTGGATGGTCGACCTGCGCGGCGACGACGACTTCATCGGCCGGGCCGCGCTGGAGCGCATCAAGGCCGAGGGGGTGAGCCGCAAGCTCGTGGGCGTGGAGATCGACGGGCCCAACATCGGCTACTTCACCGACGGCTCCATGATCGACGTCTTCCCGGTCTACGGCAACGGCGGCGAGCGCATCGGCAAGGTGACCTCGGCGACCCACTCGCCCCGGCTGGAGAAGAACATCGGCTACGCCATGGTCCCCACCGCCTACACCGAGCTCGGCACGGCCCTGCGCATCGAGGCGAACACCGGGATGCAGGACGCGGTGGTAGTGCCGAAGCCCTTCCACGACCCCAACAAGGAAACCCCGAAGGGGTGACGCCATGAACGAGGCGGCGACGACCACGACAACGGCGGCGGACGCGGCGCGGGCCTGCACGGCCCTCGCCGCCCCCCGCTTCGAACTGCTCCCGATCAAGGGCGTTCACGAGCGCGCCTCCGCCCTGCCCGCCGGGGCGACGGTGACGGTGACCTGCTCACCGCGCCACGGCATCGAACGCACCCTGGATACCGCGGAAGGGCTCGCCGCCGCGGGCTTCCGGGTGGTCCCCCACGTCGCCGCCCGGCTGATACGCGACCGTCATCACCTCCAGGCCGTGCTGGAGCGGATGGCGGCCGCGGGGATCGACGACTGCTTCGTGGTCGGCGGGGACGCGGAACGACCGGCGGGGCCGTTCCCGGGGGGTGTCGAGCTGCTCGACACCCTCGCCGGGGCGAGCCCACGGCCGGCGCGCATCGGGGTGCCGGCCTACCCGGAGGGCCACCACCGCATGGACACCCGTACCCTGGATGCCGCCCTGTCCGCCAAGGCGGCGAACGCGGACTACGTTGTCACCCAGCTGTGCTTCGAATCCGCGCCGGTGCTCGAGTGGCTGCGTCGTCAGCGCGAACGGGGCCTGACCCTGCCGGTACTCGCCGGCATCCCCGGGGTCATGGACCGGCGCCGGCTGCTCTCGGTGGCCGTGCGTATCGGCATCGGCGACTCCACCCGGGCCCTCGGGCGTCAGCGCGGGCTGGTGGGACGGCTGATACACAGCGGCGAGTACCGTGGCGATGACCTGGTCTGGGGGCTGGTGGACGGCCTCGGCGATCCCGTCCAGGGGCTGGCCGGTGTGCACGTCTACACCTTCAACGAGGTCGCGGCCACACGGGACTGGCTCACGACCCTGCACGACGGCCTCTGCCAGTGGCACGGGCTGTCGGCGGAGGCGGAGGTGGCGGCGGGGACCGCCGGCGTGCACGCGGAGCAGCCCGGCTGAACGCCGGCCCCGCGGCCGCGGGACGCTACCGGGACGCCGCGGCGTGCAGCGGCCCGGTGGCCTCACCCGGCGGACCGGGGCGGGTCAGCGCACTCGCGGGCACCAGCTCCACGCCGGCGTCCGCGAGCGCCGGCAGCGCCTCGCGCAGCACCTCGATGGTCTCCGGATAGGGATGGCCGATGGCGACGGCGTGGCCCTGGCGCCGGGCAAGGGCGACGAGCTCGTCCAGGCGGGCACGGATGGCGTCGCGCTCGCGCACGTTGTCCAGGAAGACGTCGCGCCGGGTCACCGGCACGCCCTGCTCCCGCGCCATGCGCTCGGCCACGGTGGCCGCCGTGGTCCGGCTGTCGATGAAGTACAGCCCGCCATGGGCGTGCAGCTCGTCGAGTACCCAGGTCATGTGCCCGGGGTGGCGGGTGATCAGGCTGCCCTGATGGTTGTTCACCCCGCTGACGTAGGGCACGGCCGCCAGGTTGTGCTCCAGCAACGAGCGCACCCGGCCCTCCAGCATGTCCAGGGTGATCGCCCCGGGCACCGGACGGGTCGCACCCATGGCCTCCATCGGCTGGTGGAGCAGCACCTCCTTGCCGGCCTCGTGGGCCGCCCGCGCTACCCGCTGCGAATAGGGCCGCTCGGGCAGCACCGAGCAGGACACCGCCCCGGGCAGCGCCGCGACCGCCACGTCCCCGGGGCGCTGGCCCAGGTCGTCGATGATGATGGCCACCCGCGGGGTGGCCCACGCCGGTGCCGCGAACAGCACCAGGCAGGCCAGCACCGCACGCACTGGCACCATTACTGGCCGTTCAGGAGGACGTATCGCCATGCCTCAGCGCCGCGGTGGACAGCGTTGCTCGTCAGTCATGCAGACCTTGCCACACCTGCTTCCTCGCACCCTGCCACAGCGGCGCCCACGGCCACTGCGACAGGGCAATACGTCCCGAACGGTCAGTGACGCCCGCCGCGGCTGTCCAGGATCGTCAGCCCGCGGAGCAGGTTCAGGGCCTGGGCGAGGACATAGTCCCGGCTGATCAGGTCGGCCTCGGCCTGCTCGGCGTCGCCTTCAGCACCCCCCTTGGGCTTGCCGTCGCCGCTGAGGTGGCGGTTGAGGTCCGCCTCCGAGAGCGGGCGCACCCCGTTATTGCCGGCGGCGGTCACCTCCACCTGCGGGATGTCGACATCCGGCTGGATGCCGTCCGCCTGGATGGAGCGACCGCTGGGCGTGTAGTAACGGGCGGTGGTGAGCTTGATCGCCGCACCGTCCTGCAGCGGCATGATCGTCTGCACCGAGCCCTTGCCGAAGCTGCGGCGGCCCATGATCACCGCTCGGCCCTGGTCCTGGAGGGCGCCGGCGACGATCTCCGAGGCGGATGCCGAGCCGGAGTTGATCAGCACCACCAGCGGCGCGCCGCCGAGCAGGTCGTTGGGCGTCGCGGTGAAGCGCATCTCCGCGCTGTCGAGCCGCCCGCGGGTGCTCACGATCACGCCGTCGGTGAGGAAGGCGTCGGCCACGTCCACCGCCGCGTTGAGCACGCCGCCGGGGTTGTTGCGCAGGTCCAGGACCACGCCCTGGAGATCGCCGTCCGCATCGGACTTCAGCGCCTTGATCGCCTCGATCACGTCGCTGCCGGTGCCGCTCTGGAACTGGCTGATGCGCAGGTAGCCGTAGCCGGGGGAGAGCAGGCGCGACTTCACGCTCTCGACCTGGATCACCGCCCGGGTGAGGGTGACCTCCAGCGGCTGCTCGTGGCCCTCGCGCATCAGCGTCAGGGTGATGTCGGTACCCGGCTCGCCGCGCATGAGGTGAACCGCCTCGTTGAGGCTGATGTCTTTAACGGGCTGGCCGTCGATGCGGATGATGAGGTCCCCCGCCTGGATGCCTGCCTTCTCCGCGGGCGTACCGTCGATGGGGGCGATGACCTTCACGAAGCCGTTCTCGTCGCCGACCTCGATGCCGAGACCGCCGAACTCGCCGCTGGTACCCGCCTGCAGATCCTTGTAGGCCTGCGGGTCGAGATAGGCGGAGTGGGGGTCCAGCCCGGAGAGCATCCCGCGGATGGCGTTCTCCATGAGGTCGCGGTCGCTGACCGACTCCACGTAGCCGCGCTGGATGCGGCCGAACACCTCGGTGAAGGTGCGAAGCTCCTCCACCGGGACCTTCGCCGCCGCGGCATCGGTATCCCCCCTTTCGGCCCAGACCTGGTGGGCGGTGGCGAGGATGAAGCCGATCAGCACCCCGGTGGCCAGGGTGTAGAGGGTTCTCGGAAAACGCATGCTCTTTTCCCTATTAAGTTCCTGTGCGGGCCACGCCGTCGCGGCCGCTGGATGACGCCTCAGCCCCGGTTTCCGCGCCGCTTGAGCCAGGCGAGCGGATCGACGGGGTCGCCGTCCACCCGCACCTCGAAGTACAGCGCCTCGCGGCGTTGTCCGCCGCTCGCGCCCACCGCGGCGATCACCTCGCCGGCACTCACACGGTCGCCGGCCTCGCGGTAGAGCGCGCGATTATGCCCGTACAGGCTCATCCGCCCGTCCCCGTGGTCAATAATGATCAGCAGACCGACACCACGCAACCAGTCGGAGAAGACCACGCGGCCACCGGCGACGGCATGCACCGCGGTACCGGCGGGCGCACCGATGAGCACCCCGGACCAGCGCAGGTCCCCGGAGCGGGAGCTGCCGTAGCTCGCCAGTAGCTTGCCGGCCACCGGCCAGCCGTTGCGATCGCCGCCCGACTCCGGCGGCTCGGGCGCCGGAACCGCCTCGCGGCGGTCCTCGGCGGCCTCGCGCCGGCGCTGCTGCTCCAGGCGCTCGCGCAGATCTTTGACCAGCCCGGTCAGGCGCTGCTCGTCGTCGCGCAGTCGGTCCAGGCGCTGGTCGTCACTGTCGATACCCGCGCGCAACTTCTCCAGCACGGCCTTGCGGGATTCGCGTTTCTCCGCCAGGGCTTGGCGCTGCCCGGCACGCCGGTCCTCGAGCTCACGCAGCCGGGCGAGCTCCCCGTCGATGGACTGCTGCAGCGACTCCAGGCGTTCGAGCGCGGCGATGGTCTCGTCGATGCGCTCGGCCCGGGCATTGGCAAAGTAACGGTAGTACACCGCGAGACGGTCGAGGCGATCCGGGCGCTCCTGGCTGAGCATCACCCGCAGGAACGAATGCCCGCCGGAGGCCCAGGCGGCGCGGATCTGGTCGGCCAGGCGCCCGCGCTCGCCGGCCAGGGCCTCGCTGCGGCGCTGATGTTCGGCCTTGAGCTCCGCCAGGCGCTTGCGGTGGGCGTCGAGCTTCTGGCGGGTCTCGCGCAGGGCGCGGTCCGCTTCGGCAAGGGACTTGTCCAGGCGCTGGAGCTCGGCGTCCAGCCCGTCGACGCGCTGGTGACGCTCGAGCAGCGACTGCTCCAGGGACTTCATACGCTCGCGCACGTCGCTGAGCCGCTCGCGCGTGTCGCCGAGCGAGCGCTCCTGCGCCGTGGCGGCGCCGGCCGCCAGGACGGCAACCAGTACCAATATGCTCAGACGTAGTGTCATGCGTCAGCCGGACCGTGTGCCGATGAGATAGGGCGCAAGTTGCGCGGTGGCGCAGGACACCATGAACCGCGAGCGACGCAGCCCGATCGGCACACGGCCCGGCCCGAAGGGCGCGCTACAGCGGCACGGCGGCGGCGTTGCGCTCGCCTGGCGTGAGCCCTGCCGCGCCGGCGCCCTGAGACACGACAACAGGCCTGAGAAGATTGGTAACGCCATCGGATTGCGCGCATGGATTCAGCAGCGTTCCATCATGCAAGGTGGTGCGTATAATGCCCAGTCTACCAAGGTGCCGGGCCCCCGCGGCCGGCCACATCCACGACGACTTCGAATGGGCCCGCGATGGACAAGCTTGTCGAGTTCGCCGCCGATCAATGGCTGCTGGTGCTCGCCACCGTCGGCGTGATCATCGCCATCATCGCCAACGAGATCTACCTGCGCCTGCAGGGCCGCGACGCGGTGGACCCGGAGACCGCCACCCGGCTGTACAACCGGGAGGACGCCGTGTTCGTCGACGTCCGCGACGAGAACGCCTTTGTCAGCCGCCACCTCCCGGGCGCCGTGAACGCGCCGCGCAGCCACATCGAGCAGCACGGCGACCGTCTCGAGCGCCTGCGCGGCCGGCCGGTGATCGTCTACGGCGCCGGCGGCGGGCTGGCTGCGGCCGCCAGGCAGCTTCGCGAGATGGGCCACGAGCCGGTCTACCAGCTGCGCGGCGGCTACCCGGCGTGGGAAGACAAGGGCCTGCCCACCGAGGGCCGGGGCTGAACGCACCCGTCACACCGTCATCAGCTTGCGAGGAAGCACCATGGCCGACAACGAGCAGACCGCCGCCCAGGAGGGCCAGCAGCAGTTCTCCATCCAGAAGGTCTACCTCAAGGACTGTTCGCTGGAGACACCCAACTCGCCGGATGTGTTCCGCTCCGAGTGGCGCCCCGAGGCGAACGTCGAGCTCGATACCAGCAACCGTGAGATCGGCGACGGCACCTACGAGATCGCCATCCGCATCACGGTGACCGCCAAGCTCGGCGACCAGACCGCCTATCTCTGCGAGGTGGAGCAGGCCGGGGTGTTCGCCGTGGCAGGCTTCGACGGGCAGACCCTGCGCGGGCTGCTCGGCAGCTTCTGCCCGAGCATCCTCTTCCCCTACGCCCGCGAGGCGATCTCCGACCTCACCGGCAAGGCCGGCTTCCCGCCGATGGTGCTGGCACCGGTGAACTTCGACGCGCTCTACGCCCAGCAGCAGGCGCAGAGCGACGGCGAGAACCAGCAGGCCCGGCACTGACCGGACGCCGGCGATGACGTCCACGCCCTCGGCCATCGCCGTCCTCGGTGCCGGCTCCTGGGGCACCGCGCTGGCCCTCGTGCTGGCGCGTAACGGCCATGCGGTCACGCTGTGGGGCCACGACGACACGCACGTGGCCGCCCTCGAGCGGCAGCGCAGCAACGAGCGCTACCTGCCGGGCATCGGTTTCCCCGACGGGATCTCGGTGACCGACGACCTCGACGCCGCCGTCTCCGGCGTCGACTGGGTACTCGTGGCCGTACCGAGCCACGCCTTCGCCGCCACCCTCGCCCGCCTCGCCGACTGCCTGCCCGCGGGCTGTCCGGTGCTGTGGGCCACCAAGGGGCTGGACGCCGACTCCGGCGGGCTGCTCCACCACGTCGCCGCCCGGCTGCTGCCCGACAATCCGCCGGCTGCCCTGTCCGGGCCGAGCTTCGCCGGCGAGGTCGCCCGCGGCCTGCCCACGGCGGTGACCGTGGCCGCCGCCGACCTGGCGGTCGCCGAGCACCTGGCGGGGGCGTTCCACGACGAGCGCTTCCGGGTGTACACGAGCACCGACCTGGTCGGTGTCGGACTCGGCGGCGCAGTGAAGAACGTACTGGCGATCGCCACGGGCATCGCGGACGGGCTGGGCTTCGGCGCCAACGCCCGTGCCGGGCTGATCACCCGCGGCCTCGCCGAGGTCCGGCGCCTCGGTCAGGCGATGGGCGCCGCCGACCGCACCTTCATGGGCCTGGCCGGGGTGGGCGACCTCATCCTCACCTGCACCGACGACCAATCGCGCAACCGCCGCATGGGCCTCGCCCTCGGCCGCGGCGAGGACGTCGACGCCGCGGAACGCGCCATCGGCCAGACCGTGGAAGGCCTGCGCACGGCGCGGGAGCTGCACGCCCTCGCCCGTACCCAGGGGGTGGAGATGCCGATCTGCGAGCAGGTCCATGCCCTGCTCGACGGCGGGGTGAGCCCCGAGGAGGCCACCCGCAACCTCATGCTCCGCACCCGCAAGGCGGAGCTGGACTAGTCCTGATCCAGGAATCGTTGCCTCTCCAGGACGCGCGACCGCATTGCCGGGCATTTCCTCGACCGGCGCGGTGATGTACTCGTGAGTCCCTGCCGGGTTCTTCCGTGCGGAAGACCAAACGGCAGACCGAAAACGGCGCCAGGTAGCCCGGCCAGGGAAACCATCCCCGGATACCCGCAGTCAGGCCGAACGAATGTGCCCGCTGTCACACAATGACGTTCGACCGGCCCCCGCATATCGGCATCCGCGCCGCGTTGCGGTAGGCTTTTGATATCCGGGCCGGGGCCTGCCCCCGGGCCCATGCCGACCGCCAGGAGGGCGGAAGGCGATGACGCGCCGCACCGGCGCGATCCGGCGATCGACCAGGGACGGTGACAC
>NZ_JBHFPQ010000050.1:0-160647 GCF_041949875.1 Arhodomonas sp. KWT2 | reverse complement strand
AGGCCTCCGGGGTCGGGCGGCGGTGGTGGGGGGGGGGCGCCGCCCCCGCCCCCCCCCCCCCCGCCCCCCGCCTCGGGCTCCAACCGGGGCAGGTCGCCACCCCCCCGCCGGCGGGGGGTAAAGGAGGAGAAGGGTTCCCGGCCTGGGGTGGGGCGCCGGCCGGGGGCGGGGGGGGGGGGGGCGCGGGGGGCGCGCCGCCCCCACCACCGCCGCCCGACCCCGGAGGCCTGACATCCCATGATGCTGGAGGACCTGCTGAGCGCGCTCGCGCTGATATTGGTGATCGAGGGCATCATGCCCTTTCTCAGCCCGCGCACCATGCGGCGGGTGCTCTTCCAGATCGTCCAGCACAACGACCGGACGTTGCGCTGGACCGGCCTGGCGACCATGATCGCCGGCGTCATCCTGCTCTACCTGGTGCGCCACTGACGGCGCGGAGGCACTCATGACCGAGTCTATCCCGACCCGCGGCGAGCGCTGGATGCTCCCGGACGCGGTGGACGAGCTGCTGCCGCCCCGGGCCATGGCCCTGGAGCGGCTGCGCCAGCGCGTGCTCGGCTGCTACGAGCGCTGGGGCTACGAGCTGGTGATGCCCCCGGCGATCGAGTATCTCGACTCCCTGCTCACCGGCGCGGCCCACGACCTGGATCTGCAGACGTTCAAGCTCACCGATCAGCTCTCCGGGCGTATGATGGGTGTGCGCGCCGACATCACGCCGCAGGCCGCGCGTATCGATGCCCACCAGCTCCGCCGGGAGTGCCCGGTGCGGCTGTGTTACTCGGGCACGGTGCTGCAGACGCGCCCCGACGGGCTCACCGGTTCGCGCAACCCGCTGCAGGTGGGCGCCGAGCTCTACGGCCATGCCGGCGTCGAGAGCGACATAGAGGTCATCGCCCTGATGGTCGAGACCCTGCGCACGGCGGGGGTGGCGAGCGTGCACGTGGACCTCGGCCATGTCGGCATCTTCCGCGGTCTGGCCCGCCAGGCCGGGCTCGACGAGGCGGCCGAGACCGCGCTGTGGGATGCCCTCCAGCGCAAGGCCGTGGCGGACCTGGATGCGCTGTTGCGCGAGTACAGCGTCCCGGCGTCGGTCGCGGGCATGCTCGCGGCCCTGCCGGAGCTCACCGGCGGCGTGGAGGTGCTGGATCACGCGAACGAGCGCCTGGCGGAGGCCAGCGGGGCGGTCCATGACGCCCTGCGCCGGCTGTGGTCCATCGCCGGGGCGCTGGAGCGCTGGCTGCCGAGCGTGGCGCTGCATTTCGACCTCGGCGAGCTGCGCGGCTACCGCTACCATACCGGTGTGGTCTTCGCGGCGCTGGTGCCCGGCTTCAGCCAGGAGATCGCCCGCGGTGGACGTTATGACGAAATCGGCGCCGTGTTCGGGCGGCCCCGGCCGGCGACCGGTTTCAGCGCCGATCTGCGCAACGTGCTCGCCCTTGCCGACGAGGCGGGCGCCACTGGCGTCGTGCCGGCGGCGATCGGTGCCCCGTGGACCGACTCCACGGCGCTGTTCGAGCGCATCGACGCCCTGCGTGCCGCCGGGGAACGCGTCGTCTGGCTGCTGCCCGGCCACGAGCACGAGGCGGCGGAGATGGGCTGCGACCGGGTGCTCGTGCACAAGGGCGATGGCTGGGTCGTGGAATCGCTTGATTGAACGGAAGGAATTCAATGGGTAAGAGCGTCGTGGTCGTCGGCTCCCAGTGGGGCGACGAGGGCAAGGGCAAGGTGGTGGATCTCCTCACCGAGGGGGTATCCGCCGTGGCACGTTTCCAGGGCGGTCACAACGCCGGTCACACCCTCGTGATCGACGGCGAGAAGACCGTGCTGCACCTCATCCCGTCCGGGATCCTGCGCCAGGACGTGCTCTGCCTGATCGGCAACGGCGTGGTGGTCTCGCCGGCGGCGCTGCTCGAGGAGGTCGAGACGCTGGAGGCGCGGGGCGTGCCCGCCCGCGAGCGCCTGCGCGTGAGTCCGGCCTGCCCGGTGATCCTGCCTTCGCACCAGGCCCTGGACCAGGCGCGCGAGCGCGCCCGCGGCCAGGCCGCCATCGGGACCACCGGTCGCGGCATTGGCCCGGCCTACGAGGACAAGGTCGCCCGGCGCGGGCTGCGGATCGGGGATCTCTTCCACCGTGAGCGCCTTGCGGCGAAGCTCGGTGAGCTGCTGGACTTCCACAATTTCGTGCTCCAGCACTACTTCGGTGAGCAGCCGCTGGACTTCCAGCGCATCCAGGAGGCCTGCCTGGCCCATGCCGAGGCGCTGCGGCCGATGACCGCGGACGTCGCCGCGCTGCTCCATGACCGGCGCGACGCCGGTGAAAACCTGCTCTTCGAGGGCGCCCAGGGCACGCTGCTGGACATCGACCACGGCACCTACCCCTACGTGACGTCCTCGAACACCACCGCCGGCGCCGCCGCCGCCGGCACGGGGGTCGGGCCGCGGCACATCGACCACGTGCTCGGCATCACCAAGGCCTACACCACCCGCGTGGGCGCGGGGCCGTTCCCGACCGAGCTGTTCGACGAGCTCGGCGAGCATCTCGCCCGCCGGGGCGACGAGTTCGGCGCGACTACCGGACGGCCGCGGCGCTGCGGCTGGTTCGATGCCGTGGCCATGCGCCGCTCGGCGCAGATCAACAGCCTCTCCGGGCTGTGCATCACCAAGCTCGACGTCCTCGACGAGCTCGATACCCTGCGTATCTGTGTGGGTTACCGCAGCGACGACCGCACCAGCGCGGTGCTGCCGGCGGGGGCCGAGGCCGTCGCCGAGTGCGAGCCGGAATACGTGGAGCTGCCGGGCTGGCGGTGCTCGACGGTAGGCGTGCGCCGCTACGAGGACCTGCCGCAGGCGGCGCGGACCTATCTCAGCCGCATCGAGGAGCTGGTGGGTGTGCCCATCGACATGATCTCCACCGGTGCGGACCGGCGCGACACCATCGTGCTCAACAACCCCTTCGATTGAGCAGGCGTGGGCGGGGCGTCATCACCCCGCCCGGCTGACCCCTGACGGATCGCCGGCGCCCGTCCCGGGCCGCCGGTCGTGCTGGCACCGATCACCGACGTTGTCGGTACCCCCCCCTGGCCGCCGCGGATAGCACCGAAGGCATTGCGGTATTCGGCGTTGCCTGCTGTCGCCGGTGTCACTTCGGCGTCAGTCGCACCGGGGAGGCACCGCGGGTGCCGGGGCGGTCGTGTGACGCGTGGGTGGGGAGCGGCGGTGGCGACCTTCCTGTGGCCGCGCATAAAAAAAGGCGAGCCGTCAGGCCCGCCTTTTCCGTTGTCTGGTGCCGAGGAGAGGACTTGAACCTCCACGGGGATTACCCCCACTAGCACCTGAAGCTAGCGCGTCTACCAATTCCGCCACCTCGGCTTTCCTGTCGACTCGATTGCCTCTCGTCGACAAGCGGCGCAGAGATTAACCGGGGTGCGCGGGCCTGTCAATGCCCGGGTGCGATCGCGTATGCTGATTTGATTGACTACAAGCGCCAAGCAACGAGGACTACCTGCCGAATGGCGAAAAAACGCAGCGTCGATCCGGACACGGATCCGCATCTTGCCCGTGAGAAGGAAAAATACGGTAACCCGGTTCCCAGCCGCGAGTTCATCCTGGAACAGCTGGAGGCCGCGGCCCGGCCGCTCTCCCGCCGGGAGCTCGCCGAGCTCTTCGAGCTCGCGGAGGAGGACGACCTCGAAGGCCTGCGCCGCCGCCTGCGCGCGATGGAGCGCGACGGCCAGCTCGTGCGCAACCGCCGCAACGGGTACGTCGTGGTGGACAACGAGGAGCTCGTCCGCGGCCGGGTACGATCCGGCCCGGAGGGCTGGGGCATGTTGCACCCCGACCTGCCCGGCGATGATGTACTCCTCTCGCCGCGGGAGATGCGCAACCTCCTGCATGGCGATCGCGCGGTGGCACGCATCACCGGCGTCGACCGCCAGGGCCGGACCGAGGGCGAGATCGTGGAGGTGCTCGAGCGCGCCAACCGCTCCATCGCCGGGCGCTATTTCGAAGAGAGCGGCGTGGGCTTCCTGGTGCCGGACAACAAGCGTCTCCATCAGGACGTGATCATCCCCGCGGATAACCGCGGCGAGGCCCAGAACGGCGACCTCGTGGTGGTCGAGGTGCTCAGCCAGCCCACCAAGCGCCGCCAGCCCATCGGCCGGGTCACGGAGGTCGTGGGCCGTCATATCCCCGCCGGCAGCGAGATCGATGTCGCCGCGAGGGTTCACGGCATCCCGGTGGAATGGCCGGCCGAGGTTACCCGCGACGCCGAGGCCTTCGGCGACGAGGTGCCGGGGCCGGCGAAGCAGGGACGCACGGACCTGCGACAGCTGCCGCTGGTGACCATCGACGGCCCGGACGCCCGGGACTACGACGACGCGGTCTACTGTGAGCCCACGGACAGCGGCTGGAAGCTGCTTGTCGCGATCGCGGACGTGGCCCATTACGTCGAGCCCGGCTCAGCCTTGGACCGCGAGGCGGCGGAGCGGGGCAACTCCGTGTACTTCCCGCGCAGCGTCGTGCCGATGCTGCCGGAGGTTCTCTCCAACGGCCTGTGCTCGCTCAACCCGAAGGTGGACCGCCTGTGCATGGTCTGCGAGATGCAGATCAGCCGCGAGGGCAAGCTCCGGCGCTCGCGTTTCTACGAGGGCGTGATGCGCTCCAGCGCCCGGCTGACCTACGACGAGGTCAAGGCCATCCACATCGACCGCGACCCGGATGTGCGCCGGCGTTTCCGCGGCGTGCTCAAGCACGTCGACAACCTCTTCTCCGTCTACCGCGCCCTGCGCAAGGATCGCGATCGCCGCGGGGCGATCGACTTCGAGACCACCGAGACGGAGATGAGCTTCGACGACCAGGGCCAGATCGCGGGTATCCACCCGACCGAGCGCCACGACGCGCACAAGCTCATCGAGGAGTGCATGGTGCGCGCCAACGTGGCCGCGGCGCGCTTTCTGCTGCGCCGCCGGATACCCGCGCTGTACCGTGTCCATGAGCGCCCGGCGGAGGAGCGGCTGACTAACCTGCGCCAGTTCCTCAGCCAGACCGGGTTGCGCCTGGAGGGCGGCGATGCGCCTGAGCCCAAGGATTACGCCCGTCTGATGCAGCGCGTGCGCAGCCGGCCGGACCGTCACCTCATCGAGACGGTGCTGCTGCGCTCGATGATGGCCGCCGAGTACCGTCCGGACAACGTCGGCCATTTCGGCCTGGCGCTGGACGCGTACGCGCACTTCACCTCGCCGATCCGGCGCTACCCGGACCTGGTCGTCCACCGTGCGATCAAGCACGCCATCAACGGCGGCAAGCCGGCGGACTTCGGCTACCGTCACGACTACCTGGTGACCCTCGGCGAGCACTGCTCCATGACCGACCGGCGCGCCGAGGAGGCGAGCCGCGATGCGGAGATGACGCTCAAGTGCCGGTACATGTCCCAGCACGTGGGCACCGAGTTCAACGGCGTGATCAGCGGGGTGACGAGCTTCGGGTTGTTCGTGGAGCTCGACGGCGTCTACGTCGACGGGCTGATCCATATCACCAACCTGGAAAGCGACTTCTTCCACTTCGACCCCATCGGTCACCGGCTGACGGGGCAGCGCACGGGCAAGGAGTACCGTCTCACCGACCGTATCCGGGTGCTCGTCGCCCGCGTAGACATCGACGAGCGCAAAATCGACTTCCAGCCCGTCGCCCATCCCCTCGGGCCGGACGGCGAGCCGCTGGAGGAATCCGCCGTGCGCCGGCGCGGTGGTGGCCAGAAGAAGCAGAAGTCCCGCTCCGGCCGTCGCCGCGGTGGCCGCCGCCGCAGTAGTGGCGGCAGTGGCAGCGGGGGCGGCGGTAGTTGAGCGGCAACCTCCAGGTCCTCTTCGGCCAGCACGCGGTACGGGCCGCGCTGCGCTACGATCCCACCCGCGTGGTCGAGGCCTGGGTGGACGCGCGCCGCGGCGACGCCCGCGGCCGCCGGCTGCGCGAACAGCTCGAGGGGGTGGGGTGCCCCGTCCATACCGCCGACCGCCGGACCCTGGACCGCCTCGCCGAGGGCGGCGCCCACCAGGGCGTGGTGATCCACTACCGCGGCGAGCGCCCCCGGGGCGAGGACGACCTGGCGCAGATGCTGGACGGCCTCGACGAGGCGCCCCTGCTGCTGGTGCTCGACCAGGTCCAGGACCCGCACAACCTCGGTGCCTGTCTGCGTACCGCGGACGCCGCCGGCGTGCACGGCGTGATCGCGCCCCGGGACCGGGCCACCGGACTCACACCGGTGGTGCACAAGGTCGCTGCCGGTGCCGCGGCACGGGTGCCGTTCTTCCAGGTCACCAATCTCGCGCGCACGCTCCGTGGGCTGCGTGAGCGCGGTGTCTGGCTGGTGGGGGCGGCGGACGGCGCCGACGCCGCGCTCTACGACGCCGACCTCACCGGGCCGCTGGCGCTGGTGCTCGGCGCCGAAGAGTCCGGAATGCGCCGGCTGACGCGCGAGGCCTGCGATACGCTGGTGCGCATCCCCATGGCCGGTGCGGTGGAGAGCCTCAACGTCTCCGTGGCCACCGGCGTGGTGCTCTTCGAGGCCGTTCGTCAGCGGCGCTGACACGCGGTTTTGCGCCCGCCGCGTGTCGGGGTTATCATCCCGCGTTCGCCTGCTTTCGGGCGTCTCCTTGCCGTTCGCATTCGCGGGCGGCTTTCGTGACCCGGCCCATCGGTCAGTCAACCGCAAGGAGTGACAATGCGACACTACGAAATCGTATTCCTGGTCCACCCGGACCAGAGCGATCAGGTACCCGCCATGATCGAGCGTTACCGCAGCCTTATCGAGGGCAACAACGGTGCGATCCACCGCCTCGAGGACTGGGGGCGCCGTCAGCTCGCCTACCCGATCAACAAGCTGATCAAGGCGCACTACGTGCTCATGAACGTCGAGTGCACCTCCGAGGACCTGGACGAGCTCGTCTCGCTGTTCCGGTTCAACGACGCGGTGATCCGCCACATGACGCTGAGCCGTCAGGAGGCCGTCACCGAGCCGTCCCCGCTGGCCAAGAACCAGGAGGAGCGGCGCGAGGAGGAGCGCGGCGAGCGGGAGTCCGCCGACGCCTGAGCCGCGGCCCATGGCCGACAACCGTGTGTGCATCACCGGCCGCCTGGTCGATGCCGTCCAGCTGCGGTATTCGCCCGCCGGCGTCCCCATCGCGCGACTGCTCATCGAGCACGAATCGCGTCAGGTGGAGGCCGGGGTGGAGCGCCCGATCCGATTCCGGGTCGGCGTGCGCGCCGCCGGCGCGGTCCTGGCCCCGGAGGCCGGGGACTGGCCGCCGGGCACCGCGGTCACGGTGGAGGGATTCCTCGCCCGGGCGCGTCAGCGTGATGGCGACAGCCGTTTAATCATCAGCGCCGAGCGGATCAGCATTGCCGCCGGCGACGCAAACCATCGGGAGTGACGACGACATGGCACGTTTTTTCCGCCGCAGGAAGTACTGCCGCTTTACCGCCGAGGGCGTGAAGGAGATCGACTACAAGGATCTCAACACGCTGCGCAACTACATCACCGAGACCGGCAAGATCGTGCCGAGCCGCATCACCGGCACCAGCGCGCGTTACCAGCGCCAGCTCGCGCGGGCGATCAAGCGCGCCCGTTACCTCGCGCTGCTGCCGTACACCGACCGGCACTGACATGCGCTCACTGGCAGCGCTGGTCATGCGCGGCCGCATAGCGGCCATCGCCGTGACGGCGCTGACCGCCGTGGTGCCGCTGCTGCTGTGGATCAGCTCGGCAGTGGTGGCGCTGGTGACCCTGCGCCGCGGTGCCGGTGAGGGTGTTCTCACCGTTGCTGGTGCCACCGCGGTGCTGGCGGTACTCGCTCAGGCGAGTGTGGGCAGCCCGCTGCCGGCCCTGCAGCTGCCGCTGCAGGTCTGGCTGCCGATGGTGGCAGTGGCCGCCTGCCTCCGGGTGACGGTCTCACTGCCGCGGGCGCTGGAGGCGGCCGCGGCCCTGGCGGGCGTCGCGGTGATCCTCTTCCACCTGGTGGTGGGGGACGCCGGCGCCTACTGGCAGGGGATGCTGGAGCAGGCGGCAGGCCTGTTTGCGGACCCGGCCACCCGCGAGGCGCTGAACGCACAGGCGGGCCGGCTCGCGACGATGATGACGTCGCTGTGGTTCGGTAACCTGCTGCTGGTGGGTATTGCCAGCCTGCTGCTGGCGCGCTGGTGGCAGGCGCTGCTGTACAATCCCGGGGGGTTCGGCGCGGAGTTCCACGCCCTGCGTTTCTCCCGCGGGTTCACCTTCGCCTGCCTGGGCGTGCTCGTCGTCGGCTCTGTCGTCGGGGGCGGCGCGCTCTACGACGTGGCGCTGGTGGTGAGCACGGTGTTCGTCTTCCAGGCCCTGGCGGTTGCCCACGCGCTGGTCGGTGCGAAGGGGCTGAGCCGGGCCTGGCTGGTCGTGGTCTATGTGAGCCTCGCCCCGTTCGCGCGCATCTATGCCATCGCCGGCATGATGGACGTGTTCGTGGACGTGCGGCGCCGGGTCACGGAGTCCGCCTGAGACGGCGGGCGTGGATCGATTACTGGACTGGTTCTGGGGATTAGCAATGGAAGTCATTCTGCTTGAGAAGGTCGACAATCTCGGGGGGCTCGGCGACCGCGTTAAGGTGCGCGCGGGCTACGGGCGTAACTACCTGCTGCCGCAGGGCAAGGCGCGCATGGCCACCGAGGAGAACATCCGCTATTTCGAGGAGCGCCGCGCCGAGCTCGAGCGCCAGGCGGCGGAGCAGCTCGCCGCCGCGCAGCGCCGCGCGGAGCAGCTCGCGGGGCTGACGGTGACCATCACCGCCAAGGCCGGCGACGAGGGCAAGCTCTTCGGCTCCGTGGGCACCGCCGATATCGCCGATGCGGTGACCGCCGCCGGTGTCGAGGTGGAGCGCCAGGAGGTGCGTCTGCCCGAGGGGCCGCTGCGTGTGACCGGCGACTACGAGATCGAGCTGCACCTGCACTCGGACGTGGACGCCACCGTGACGGTCTCGGTCACCGCCGAGGAGTGACCGCACCGGCATGCCCGCCGGCCGGCGGGCATGCATCGCGGCCCCGCCTGGGGCCGTGCGGATGGGCAGCGGTGACCGTGGCGCCCTGCGGTGCCGCGGCCACCGGCAGTGAGCCGGCGCCCGGAGGCGGGCGCGGAGGTTGGAGATGGCCGACGCGCGTGCTGCGCTAACCGAGACGGAGGCGCTGAAGGTCCCGCCTCACTCCATCGAGGCCGAGCAGGCGGTGCTCGGCGGGCTGATGGTGGACAACGGTGCCTGGGACCAGGTCGCCGACCGGGTGTCCGAGGCGGATTTCTATCGCCGCGACCACCGGCTGATTTTCCGGGCCATGGAGACCCTGGCCGAGGGCGGCCAGCCCATGGACGCGGTGACCCTGTCCGAGTGGCTGAAGTCCAACGGCCAGCTCGAGGACGCCGGCGGCCTGCCGTATCTCGGTGCTCTCGCCAAGGATACCCCGAGCTCCGCGAACATCCGCGCCTACGCGGACATCGTCCGCGAGAAGTCCGTGCTGCGCCAGCTCATCGAGGCGGGCACGGAGGTCGCGAGTGCCGGCTACACGCCGGACGGCCGTGGCAGCGAGGAGCTGCTCGACTTCGCCGAGCGCACCATCTTCGAGATCGCCGAGCAGTCGCGCCGCGGTGGCCGCGGGTTCATCGGCGTGCGCGACATCCTGCCCAGCGTCGTCGACCGCATCGACACGCTCTTCCACCAGGACGGCGACGTCACCGGTCTGCCCACCGGCTTCAGCGACTTCGATCGAATGACCTCCGGGATGGAGGGCGGCGACATGGTGATCGTCGCGGCCCGCCCGTCCATGGGCAAGACCACCTTCGCCATGAACATCGCCGAGAACGTCGCCATGCACGACGGCACGCCGGTGGCGGTGTTCAGCATGGAGATGCCCGCGGACGCCCTGGCCATGCGCATGCTCTCCTCGCTCGGCCGGGTGGAGCTGCAGAAGATCCGCTCCGGGCGGCTGGAGGAGGACGACTGGCCGCGGCTGACCAGCACCATGAACCTGCTCTCGCAGGCGAAGCTGTTCATCGACGACACCCCCGGGCTCACGCCCACCGAGATGCGTGCCCGCGCACGCCGGCTCAAGCGTGAGCACGGCCTCGGGCTGATCCTCATCGACTACCTCCAGCTCATGCAGCTGCCGGGCTTCAAGGAGAACCGCGCCCAGGAGGTCTCGGAGATCTCGCGTTCGCTCAAGGCCATGGCGAAGGAGCTGGACGTGCCCGTGATCGCGCTCTCCCAGCTTAACCGTAGCCTGGAGCAGCGCCCGAACAAGCGCCCGGTGATGTCGGACCTGCGCGAATCCGGGGCGATCGAGCAGGACGCCGACGTGATCGTGTTCATCTACCGCGACGAGGTCTACAACGACGACAGCCCCGACAAGGGCACCGCGGAGATCATTATCGGCAAGCAGCGTAACGGCCCGGTGGGCACCATGCGCCTGACGTTCCTCGGGCAGTTCACGCGCTTCGAGAACTACATCGACGACGTTTACGGGAGCGAGGGCTGGACGTGAGCCGCGTGGCCCGGGCGACCATCCACACCGATGCGCTCGTGCACAACCTGGGCGTGGTGCGCGAGCGCGCGCCGGGGGCGCGGGCGATCGCCGTGCTCAAGGCGGATGCCTACGGCCACGGCCTGCGCCGCGCCGCCGCCGCGCTGGCAGGAGCGGACGCCTTCGCGGTGAGCTGCCTCGCCGAGGCGCTGCCCCTGCGCGAGGCCGGGCATGACCACCGCATCGTGCTGCTGGAGGGCTTCTTCGACGCCGACGAGATCGAAGACTTCGCCCACCAGCGGCTGGATGCGGTGATTCACGCCCCGTGGCAGGTCGAGTGCCTGGAGCGGGCCGCGCCGTCCCGGCCGCTGGATGTCTGGATCAAGGTGGACAGCGGCATGCACCGCCTGGGCTTCCGACCGGAGGAAACGGCGGCGGTTTACCGTCGCCTGCGCGACTGCCCCGCGGTGGGGGAGATCCGCTGGCTCACCCATCTCGCCTGTGCCGACGACCGCCGCGACGACACCACGCCGCGCCAGCTCGAGGCCTTTGCGCGGGCCCGCGAGGCGGGGCGGGGAGAGGCGTCCATCGCCAATTCCGCGGCGACCCTGGCCTGGCCGTCCGCCCATGCGGACTGGGTGCGTCCGGGCATCTGCCTGTACGGGGCGTCGCCGTTCATCGATGGCGGCGAGCGCCCGCCGCTGGTCCCGGCGATGACCCTGGAGGCGCGGCTGATCGCCGTGCACCGCCACCATCGCGGTGACCGGGTGGGCTATGGCGGGACCTTCACCTGCCCGGAGGACATGCCCGTGGGCGTGGTCTCCATCGGTTACGGCGACGGCTATCCGCGCCACGCGCCCAACGGTACCCCGGTGCTGGTGGACGGCCGCCGCGCGGCCCTGGCGGGGCGGGTGTCCATGGACATGCTCTGCGTGGACCTGCGCGGGCATCCCGGCGCCGCCGTCGGCGCGCCGGTGACCCTGTGGGGGCGGGGGCTGCCCGCGGAGGAGGTCGCCGGCCACTGCGGCACCATCGCCTACGAGCTGTTCTGCCGGCTGACCCCGCGCGTGACCTTCCGGGAGGAGTGACTGATGGCCAGGACGGCGAAGCCCCGGCGTCTGTACGTGTGCAGCGACTGCGGCGGTTCCTCGCCCAAGTGGGCGGGCCAGTGTCCCGAGTGCGGGGCCTGGAACACCCTGGAGGAGCAGATCGTCGAGGCCACGCCGGCCGCCGGCGGGCGGCCCCGGGGCCAGTACGCCGGCGACCGGGGGGTGCGCAGCCTTGCGGACGTGCCCTCCGACGAGGAGACCCGCTTCAGCGCCGGCATCGGCGAGCTGGACCGTGTCCTCGGCGGCGGACTGGTCCGCGGCGGGGTGGTGCTCCTCGGCGGTGATCCGGGCATCGGCAAGTCCACCCTGCTGCTGGAGATGGTGGCCCGGCTGCCCGCCGCGCACAGCGCGCTGTACGTCACCGGTGAGGAATCGCTGCGCCAAGTGGGCCTGCGCGCCAGCCGGCTGAACGTCGCCGCGGAGGGCCTGCGGCTGCTCGCCGAGACCTCGGTGGAGGCGGTGCTCGACGCCGCCGCCGCGGAACGTCCCGCCGTGATGGTCATCGACTCGATCCAGACCCTGCATACCGAGGGGCTGAGCTCGGCGCCGGGCTCGGTGGCCCAGGTGCGCGAGTGCACCGCCCAGCTCGTGCGCTACGCCAAGCAGACCGGCACGGCGCTGTTCCTGGTCGGCCACGTCACCAAGGACGGCCAGCTCGCCGGCCCGCGGGTTATGGAGCACATGGTCGACACGGTGCTGTATTTCGAGAGCGACGCCGGCAGCCGCTACCGCCTGCTGCGCGCGGTGAAGAACCGCTTCGGCGCCGCCAACGAGCTCGGAGTCTTCGCCATGCTCGACACCGGGCTGCACGAGGTGAAGAACCCCTCCGCGATCTTCCTCTCGCGCCACGAGCAGCCGGTGCCGGGCAGCGTGATCATGGTCACCCGCGAGGGCACGCGACCGCTGCTGGTGGAGGTCCAGGCGCTGGTCTCCGAGAGCCCGCTGGCGAATCCGCGCCGCGTGGCCCTCGGGCTGGACGGCAACCGCCTGGCCATGCTGCTGGCGGTGCTGCACCGCCACGGCGGCATCAGTACCGCGGGGGAGGACGTCTTCTTCAACGTGGTGGGCGGGGTGCGCGTCACCGAGACCGCCAGCGACCTGCCCAGCCTCGTGGCCGTGCTCTCCAGCCTGCGCGACCGCGCCGTGGGCCAGGAATGGGTGATGTTCGGCGAGGTCGGCCTGGCCGGCGAGATCCGGCCGGTACCGAACGGCCCGGAGCGCCTCGGCGAGGCCGCCAAACACGGCTTCCGGCGCGCGCTGGTGCCGGCCAAGAACCTGCCCCCCAAGGGCCAGCGTCCCGAGGGCCTGGAGATCATCCCCGTCAGCCGTCTCGACGAGGCGCTGGAAGCGGTTTTCTAGCTGAACCCCCCGATTCATAAGGCCCCGGGGCGTGGCCGCAGGCTGCCCAGGGTGGAATGCCACAGCCGGTTGGCTGAGTCCCCGGGCACGTCGCCGCCTTCCATGCGAATCAGAATGAATGGGTGGCCGGGGTCCGATACCTGTCCCTGTGCGACGAAGTTGTAGTCCCGCCCTGATGAAAACCGTGTGTTCGTTCATCCGGCACGAATCAGAAGGCGTTGGGGCGGGGCTGGAACGTGCGGGTGACGGCATCCCAGAGGCCCGCAGCCTCGGCGTCTGTCAGTGAAGCCTGGTCGATTCTCGGGTGCGTCCCGTCAGTGACGAACTCCCCCGTGCGAAGGGTGATGTCGACGTAAGGGGTTTCGGGGGAGCCGATCCTGCTGTTGGCCTCGATATTGAAATAATGCCCTCGCACGTCCTCGTCGGTGGTGCCGGTTGTCAGGACCTCCTCGGCCTGCTTGATGCCCTGGAGATCGACCTTGCCGTCACGGAGCATGGAGTGGTTCGGGTCTCTGGACAGGAGCGCTATTACCCCCGGTTTTCGCTCCAGCAGCGTGGTCTCTGCCGCGATCGTGGTGTTGGTATAGATGTTGAGATAGATGTCTTCATGGACGTTATCGACGAAGGTCATCCCGATGGATTCCTCCCGATAGGGCAGGGCGGCGCCGGGGATCGTCTCATCCGCCCCGCCGGCGAGGAATCCGTGCCCGAAGCACAGGCCGGGGCGTTCGGGTATCTCGTCGCTCTCGCGCGGGTGCAGGCGCTGCAGCAGGTGCTGCACCTGCTTGAGGCGCTCGGATTTGTTGGACGACATATAGGCGCGGTCCGCCTTGTAGCGCTCGTCGGTCAGGTCCGTTGCCTTGAGCTCGACGGAGAACATCGTGAACCCCTCGAATTTGTATCCCTCCAGGACCCTCAGTGCATCGGTAGCTCCGGGGCTTTCATTTCTGTCGAAAATAATGAATCCCGCGCTGCTCTCAATTACCCTTTTGAGGTAAGGGGAATAAACTTCACTGTCCGGTTTTTTCGCTTCCAGGGTGTTTTTCCGTTTCCCGATGAACCGGTCATACATCTGCCGGCTCATCGGCCGGGCGCTGATTTTCGCGTCGTTCACCGTCAGGCTGCTCGAGCTCAATGCCATGCGCTCGGGCATCTGCAGCTGAAAGCGCCCCACGCACACGGGGCGCATGGTCTGGGTGTAGCCCTCGAGCGTCTGTCGTTCCTGCTCGTTCATCGTCGGTATGCCTCGTTCGTATGCCCCGTAGCCCAATACCAGCAGCGCTATGGCCACGCCGATACCGGCTAAGACCCACAGCCGCGCTGTCTTCATGGCTTCACCCCGTGGTCGTGGGCGACTGCTATTGTGGTGGGCGTGGTTGGCATATCCCTCGGAACGGCTCAGAAGGCGTTGGGGCGGGGGTGGAACGTGCGGGTGACGGCATCCCAGAGGCCCGCGGCCTCGGCGTCTGTCAGTGAAGCCTGGTCGATTCGCGGGTGCGTCCCGTCAGTGACGAACTCCCCCGTGCGAAGGGTGATATCGACGTAAGGGGTTTCGGGGGAGCCGATCCTGCTGTTGGCCTCGATGTTGAAATAATGTCCGCGAACGTCCTCGTCGGTGGTGCCGGTTGTCAGGACCTCCTCGGCCTGCTTTATGCCCTCGAGATCGACCTTACCGTCGCGGAGCATCGAGTGGTTCGGGTCTCTGGACAGGAGCGCTATTACCCCCGGTTTGCGCTCCAGCAGCGTGGTCTCTGCCGCGATCGTGGTGTTGGTATAGATGTTGAGATAGATGTCTTCATGGACGTTATCGACGAAGGTCATCCCGATGGATTCCTCCCGATACGGTAGGGCGGCGCCGGGGATCGTCTCGTCCGCGCCGCCGGCGAGGAATCCGTGGCCGAAGCACAGGCCGGGGCGTTCGGGTATCTCGTCGCTCTCGCGCGGGTGCAGGCGCTGCAGCAGGTGCTGCACCTGCTTGAGGCGCTCGGACTTGTTGGTTGTCAGGTACGCGCGGTCCGCCTTGTAGCGCTCGTCGGTCAGGTCCGTTGCCTTGAGCTCGACGGAGAACATCGTGAACCCCTCGAATTTGTATCCCTCCAGGGTTCTCGATGAGTCATAGGCGCTACGGCTTTCGTTTCTGTCGAAGATGACGAGTCCGGAGTCAGTCTTGATCACGTTCTTGAGATAAGGGGCATCGTCCTTGTTGACGGTCTCCTGATTCTCGAACGTGTTTCTCCGTTTCTCGATGAACCGGTCATACATCTGCCGGCTCATCGGCCGGGCGCTGATTTGCGCCTCGTTCACCGTCAGGCTGCTCGAGCTCAAAGGCATGCGCTCGGGCATCTGTAGCTGAAAGCGCCCCACGCACACGGGGCGCATGGTCTGGGTGTAGCCCTCGAGCGTGCGTCGTTCCTGCTCGTTCATCGTCGGTACGCCTCGTTCGTATGCCCCGTAGCCCAATACCAGCAGCGCTATGGCCACGCCGATACCGGCCCGGATCCAGAGTTGTCGGGTCCTCTTCATGGTGTCGTCCTGTGGCGATGAGCTACTGCCACTGTTGCGCCATCTCCAGGATGGCGCCGAGCACGAACCAGCGGGCCTCGGCGTTGTCGTAGGCGGACTGGTGCTCGGTGGCAACGGCCAGGGTGCGCCGGGCATGCTCGGCACCGGCGCGGCTCGAGCGGCTCGGCACCGTCCCGTCGCCGGGGTCTTCGGGCTCGCCGATCTCGTAGCGGTAAACACGCTCGTGACCGTGACGGTCGGTTTCCATGGCCAGGCGATACTGGTTGTAGTGGGGGCGCGACTGTGCCGCCTTCCAGAGATGGCGGCTATATTCCGATTCCCTTCCCCGCCATATCACGGCGCCATAACTCATGTGATCCGGGCTGTCGGAGTAGAAGAGATAGGTATTGGGATTGAATCGGTTGGCCATGTTTTTGTGAAAACTCTTCACTTTGTCTTTCATTGTCTTTACGTATTTATCCCATTCCCTCTGGATTTTCTTCTCCCTGTCAGGGGCATGACTCCCTGTCAGCTCCGGATTGGCCAGCGCCGGCTCCAGCATGCCCCACCACTGTTCGCGTTCCAGGTAGATCGCCGTGTAGGGGTCGTCCCCTTCGGGCAGCGACCGGATCGCCCGGCCGTTGCGGCGGATCTGCAGCCAGTGCCGGCCATAGGCCGGGGTGGGGACCAGCTGCAGCGGGCCCGGGGCGCTACCGAGCACGGCCGTGGTCTCGCGCGCCGTCGCGCCCATGATGTGACTGGTGAAGAAACCGCCCTCGGTGCCGCACTTCATGCGCCGGTAGAAGACCGGCGCCCCGTTGGTGGGCATCACCCCGTGCACCACGCCCAGCATGCTGGCGTTGCCGCCGTCGACTTCCGAGTAGTAACGGGCGACCAGTCCGCCCATGGAGTGGGTGAGCAGGATGACCCTGTCGCAGCACATCCCGGCCCGGCGGTAGCCGTCGATAATGGCGTCCACCCGCTGTGCCAGCGCATCGGCCGAGTCGGCGTTGGATTGCAGCCAGTTGTAGCCGCAGGCGTGCACCGGGAAGTGGTAACGCGTGAGTGTCTTCAGCCACCCGTTGACCGTCGCGTCGAAGTCTTCCGGCAGGGAGTTGTCGTCTTGGACCAGCCCCACCAGCTGGGTGATGGGGATCGAGTCGGCCGCCGATATGTCATCGGGCAGGTTCAACCAGTTCTCCAGCCAGACGAGGAACTCCCCGTAGACCATGCTGCCGAGCTCGCCCCAGCCGCGCGCCTTCATCAGCGCTTCGTTCGGGATCGTCTCGCCCTCGGCGGTTTTCCAGCTGCGACTCAGCCCGTGAGGGATAGCCCCCTCGGGGTCGACCTCGGTTTCGTCCGGGTTCAGGATCTCCTTGCGTGCTTCGGGGCTTTTCCAAAGCCACCCCAACAGGCTCCAAACACTATCTACGCGCCACTTTTCCTTATTCGACGTATTCTTCAGATTGCTCCCCATCACCCCCGGCACGAAGACGACGGGGAGCACCCAGTCGCGGCAGCGCACGCGCGTGACGTGCTTTTCTTCGCTGGGGTGGTGGCAGCTGTGTGCCGTGTCGAAGATGTCGTAGATGTCGTACTCGTCGCTCATCCCTGTCCCCGTCGGAGCCGTATGCTCATGCCGTCGATGAATTCGCTTTTCCGGATGCCGGTGTACCCCTCGGCGTCGGTAATGCCCGTGGTGATGATTTCCTTCCCCTGGCGCAGTTCGAAGTACCGATGGGCGATCGGTGTGCCATCCGTGTCGACGGCCTGATACGTCTCGCTGAAGCTCGATTCGGGGAACTGGTTGAAGCGGTGGGTCATGCTCACGGGGCCGCCGAACTGCTTCTTCGCGCCCTTGACGTTGACGGCCTTGGGGGCGTGGATCTCGATGTTGCCGTCGGCGAGGCGGATGTAGGCGTCACCGCTGGTGAGCAGGATCTCCTTCTTGCCGGCGAGGATGACCGCATCGTCCGTGGACGACAGCCGCATCGCCCGGCGTGACTGCAGCTCCATCTCGTCGTCCTGGGCCTGGATGTCGACACGCCCGCCGGCGGCGATGAGCTTCATGCCGGCGCGATGCACGAACAGCGAGAGCCTGTCGGCGATGCTGGCGAGAAGGCTGCGGCCGGCGGCAATGTTGACGTCCTCGCCGGTGGAGACGGTGAGGTGTTCGCCGCTGTGCAGGTGGGTGCTCTCGGGCGTGGCCGTGGCGATGCCGTCGGGGGCCGCCATGAGGATGAGCGCGTCCTCGAGGCCGGGGACCTCGCCCTGTCCGCCGTTGCGGATCGCGTGGTCGGTGTCGCCGCCGCCGTCCGCGAACCGGCGTGCGCCGGTGCCGTCGATGGTGGTGGCGTTGCCGTAGGTGTGCTCGCTGTTGCGGTTGAAGCGCTCGAGCGGCTCGACCCCGCCCAAGGCCTCGGCGCGGTGGCGCTTGGCGGTCTGTGAGAGCGTGCGGCTGAGCTCGTGGCCCTCACGGAGCTGGCGCCACGCCTCGCCGGCGTCGAGCTGGCTGCCGGTGCCGCCGGGGCGGCCCCAGCTGGAGAGGTAGAGCCCATTGCGGGCGCGGATCGCGCCGTAGGCGTCGGTGCGCAGCTCGAAGCCGGTTCCCCGCCGGGCGCCGCGGGTGTTGCCCTGCTGGTCGATGAGATAGCCGAGGTTGAGTTCGGTGGTGGACTCGCTGCTGGCGAGCTGGGTGCGGAGCTGGCCAGTGGCGTCGTCCATCACCAGCTGGTTATGGCCGCGCCCGCCGATCTCCTTGCTCCTGAGCCCGCTCATCAGTCCGGTGGAGTGCCACTGGGGGTAGTGGCCGCCGTAGAGCTGGCCGAGAACGACGGGGCGGTCCACGTGGTTGTCCATGAAGCCCACCAGCACCTCTTCGCCCGCCCGCGGGACGTTGACCGTGCCCCAGTCCGGGCCGCTGCTGTTGTGCATGACGCGCAGCCAGCACGAGCTCAGCCGCTCGTCGCTGGCGAGGCGGTCCCAGTTGAAGCGGACGTGGATGCGGTTGAGGCGGTCGGTGTAGACCTCGTGTCCGGGCGGGGTGACGACCACCGCGGTCTGTATGCCGACCTCCGGGCGGCGGTGCTGCTCGGGGCTGCGATAGGGCAGGTCGCGGCGCTGGCATTCAAGGCGGTTGAGGAAGAAGCCGTAGGTGCGCGAGCGCTCGCGCTCATCGGCGGCCTCCGCCGGGGCATCCATGACACGGTCGCGGAAGGCGCGGATCAGCGGGCCGAGGCTGCCGGGGCGGTCGCGGCGCTCGAAGGCGATCGGCAGGTTGCTCTCGGCGAATAGCTCGACATCGATGACGATGAACTGCCGTGCGTTCTCGCCCCGGCGCTCGACGAGGGGATGGTCGCGGAGCTCGAACCACTCGCCGGCCTTGAGGCGGCGTACGCCGCTGACGGCGTGGATGCGCCGGGCTGCGGACTCCTGCGCCTCCATGCGCCCGCGCAGCAGCCGTGCGCCGTCGCCTGTCGTGTTCCAGGCGTACTGGCCGCGCCAGGCGTAGCGTTCGAGTCCGTCCAGGGTGGTGGCGTCCGGCGTCGTGGGTACGCCGGCCTCGAGCGGGCGGGTATGCGCGCGGTAATCGCGGCTGACGTAGTGCGTGCGCTGGCTGTGCAGTGTGTGATTCGGGCGCCATTGCAGGACGCTGTCTTCGTGCTGGGTGGCCGCCTGGGTGTGGAAACGGATGGCCGTCGGTTCGCTCGCCGGCAGGGTGTCGACGTCATCGGTGAACACGATCGTGTGCCGGTCGGGCTCGTGCAGCGTGTACCAGTACAGCCCTTCCTGTTCGAGCCAGCGCTGAACGAAGTTGCTGTCCGGCTCGTTGATCTGGACGACGTAGCTCAGCGCCGGGTAGTCGCGGCGCAGATCGAATCGGTAGCGCCCGGCGGCCTCGGGATAGTGGCTGAACACGTCGGTAAGGACGTCGATGATGCTGCGATCCATCCAGATGCGGCAGTCCTCGCGATAGGCCAGCAGCGCGAACCAGGGGACGAAGACCAGCTGCCAGTCGTGCAGACCGCCGTCGGCGCCGAGGTAGGTCAGTGATTCCACCAGGCCGTGGCGACAGGTTTCGCTGCCGTCCTCCAGGCGGATGGCGAGCGTGACGGGCTTGCCGATCAGCGCCTGGGGGTCGATGTCGGCATCGAGGCTGATCGTGTCGACGCGCCAGGCGGGGATGCGGCCGAGTCGCTCGTGGCCATGAAAGCGGTGGGCGAGCAGGCGGTCCTTGCCCAGGGGGGTGGTCAGGCGCAGCAGACGCTCCCGCTGGGTCATCTCGGCCCAGTCGCGGAGCGGGTCGAGCAGGCGCTTGCCGGTGTCGTCGCTCATGAGGGGGCTCCCGTCGTCCGTGTGCTGGGAGGTAAAGACCTGCCGCCGCGCTCCGGCGGCGGGTTGGTGGCGGTTTCCGCACAGGCCAGGGGCATGGCCACAGTGGTGTCGTCGCCGCGGCAGTCCAGGACCAGAGTGTTCCCCGCCCGCTGCTCCGCCAGCCTCAGGGCGACGGCGAGCTGATAGGGGGTGGTATCGGTGTCCATCGATCCGCACAGGCCCTGTAGGGACCACACGTCGGTATCCCAGTGCAGATGGGGGAAATCGCGCTGCAGCAGTGCCGTGAGCTGATCGAGCCGGTTGCCGCCGGTGACGCCGGCCCAGACCAGTGCGCCGATGGCCTGTCGGGCGTCGTCCTGCGGGATGGCCGTGGCGACGGCGCGTTCAAGCAGGGCGGGGTCGTCCCGCCGTGTCAGGTGTCTTGGGGGGTGTTCGTGGCGCCCGGGCAGGGAGAGCCGGCAGTGCGCGGTATGCGGTGTGTTCGCGCCGGGAGCGTGCTCCTTCGTCGGCCGCCTCAGCCACAGTGACGCGAGGGCCTCGCCGTTCGGGTGGCCCGTCCGGATGGGGCGGAGTCCGAGCGGTGTGACGGCGATGAACTGATAGCACTCGATCGTTCCCTCGGAGGCGGCGAGGGTCTCACGCAACCACTGATCGAAGGTCAGGGCGGTGACGTGCATCCCGTGCCTGGGCTGCAGTCGGGCCGGCCAGAGCGCGAGCACGGTATCCAGCCATGCCTGCGGATCGGTGCCGGCGGGGTGCTGCAGCACGATCTGGCCTTCCCCCCATGCCTGACGGTCCCCCCGCGCGAGGAGTCCGGGCAGGGCGTATTCGAGGAGCTGCCGGGCCCTTGCGCCGGGGGCGAGCTCGGCCGGACGGCCGGTCCCGATTCGGTACACGCCCATGAACTCGTCGGCGGCGTTGCGCACGCGCTCGTCGAACGTGTAGTCACAGCCGGCCGGGGCCGGCATCCCGGGCACCAGTTCATCGGTATCGCCAAAACCGCCCAGCAGCCAGGCGTGTGCCACGGCCATGGACTGGGTGTCGAAGTGCCGCGGTGCCGGCGGCGCCTTGTCCTGCCGGGCCGCCGTTCTCTTCTGCAGGCGGTCGTAGATGGAGGGGCGCCGGTACCCGGACATCAGAGCGTCCCCGTGTCTGCGACGGAGGCGATGAGCGTCGCGCCGCAGGCGCACTTGTCGCCCTCTCTGGCGAGGGGGCGGCCGTCGACGAGGGCCGTGGGGTCGCCGGTCACGATCACCGACGGGGTGTGGCCGTCCCTGGGGCAGCTCACGCGGTCGCCGACCCGCGCGACCCGACGTTCCCGAACGAAAGTGCTGTCCGCGCCCTCCAGCACGATGCCGCCGTGGGAGGTGCGGTCTCCCATCAGGATGACCGGCCTCATCGGTGCCGTTCCCCGCGACGTGCGCGTGCTGTCGGCGTGTCCGCGGCCGGGGGCGATGACGGCCGGCCGGAGGGAGCGGTCGCACGACCGGCGATGGCGGAGGCAGTGGACGGGGAGGTCCCCGGTGAGGACGTGCCGGCCTGTACGCGTAGGGGGGACGCGCGGTACGGCGATGCAAAGGCGATGCCTGTCATGAGCACCTTCCGTGGTCTCCAGGTCAATGACAGAGGGTTTTTGCCCGCCTCCCTGGCGGGCATGCGGCCGGTGGGTATCTCCGACCGGCGTTCGCCGCTATCTAGGCCTAAAAGAGAAGGGATGTCAACGGCGGGCGGCGGTCACTGAGACGTCGGTCGCGGTCGAGCGTGGGAAGCGTGGTGGCTGACTTCAGCGGGTGGTGACACGGCGGAATCGGGGCCTTGCGGCGGTGCGTGATATCCCCCGGGTACGCCGTTCGTGCAGCGCTCCCATCGTGGTCTCGGGGGCCGTGTCGTGCGGCGTGCTGTGAGGGCCGGATGACGGCAGGCTCAGTCCGTGCGGTCGCCGAGCCCGGCGAGGGCCTCCAGCTCGCGCTCCAGCAGCTCGGGGTCGCCGAGGTTGAGCTCCACCAGGCGGCGGAGGTGGCCGGCGCTCTCTACCGGCAGGTCGTCGCAGCGCAGGCCGACGAAGCCCGCCTCACGGTGCATGGGCGTGACGTGCATGCGGATGACCACCTCGTCGCCGAGGGGGATCGTGAGGGTGGCGGGGGTATCCGCGATGGCCGCCTCGGCCTCGGGTCGGACCAGGGCGCCGTGCAGGCTGATGTCGATCACCCGCACGGGGATGCCGGCGCCGTCCGCCTCGAGCCGGGCCGGCTGATCCATGTCGATGCGGCTGAAGCGCCGGCGCTCGTCGCTGTCGCTCATGCTCCCCTCTCCGTGTTCCGGCTGCCTGCCGCCAGCGTAGTCCTTCCCGGACGTCGCGCACAGTCCCGGCGGCGGTTCACGGGCCGTCCGGGGCATGGCCGCCCAGGCGGGCGGTGATCTCACGGGCGGTGCGCGAGACCGCCGCGCCGAGCTCGTGCATGAGGCTGTCGGTGATCCGCGCCCTCGGGCCGGAGACCGAGATTGCCGCGAGTGCCGCGCCGGTCTCGTCGTGCAGGGTCGCGGCGACGCAGCGCAGGCCGATGGCGTGTTCCTCGTAGTCGCAGGCGTAGCCGCGCTCGCGGATCTCGGCGAGGTTGGCGTGCAGCCGCGCCGGGGTGTCCAGGGTGTTCTCGGTGACCCGCGAGAGCCCCCGGCGCTGGAGGATACGCTCCACCTCCGCCTCGGTCATGCCGGCGAGCAGCGCCTTGCCCACGCCGGAGGCATGCAGCGGTGCGCGGCTGCCGAGCCTGACGATCATGCGCATCATCTCCTGGGACTCGACCTGGGCGAGGAACACGGCGTAGCCCTCGTCCTGCACGGCGAGGTTGGCGGTCTCGCCGGTCTCCTCCATGAGCCGGTGGAGGTACGGGCGGGCGACGGCGACGTAGTCGCGGGCGCTGATGAAGCCGTTGCCGACGATGAAGGCGCGCACGCCCACGTGCCACAGCCCGAGCTCCTCGTCCTGCTGGACGAACTGCATCTGCTCCAGGGTGTGGAGCAGGCGGTGGGTGGTGGAGGGCGCCAGCCCGGCCATCTGCGAGACCTCGGAGAGCGTCAGCCCGTGGCCGGCGCCGGAGAGGGCTTCGAGGATGCTCAGGCCGCGGGTCAGGGACTGGCTCTGTGCGGCGCTTCGCCCGCTGGTGCGTGGCCGGCCGGTGGATCGTGTTTGTCGTTCCGCCAACGTCGTTCCCCGTGGAAGGATTTTCCACAATTGTATGCCATCGGGATGGCGGTGTGGGAGGCGGCGGCCGCCCCGGCGGGGGCGGCCGCACAGCGGTCAGCGGCGATGGTAGATCGCGCCGCCCTGTTCGCGGAAGGTCTGCGCCTTCTCGGCGAGCCCCGTCTCCAGGGCGCTGTCGGCGTCCAGGCCGCGCTCGCGGGCGAACGCCTGGACCTCCTGGGAGATGGCCATGGAGCAGAACTTCGGCCCGCACATGGAGCAGAAGTGGGCGACCTTGTGCGCCTGCTTGGGCAGGGTGGCGTCATGGAACTCCCGGGCGCGCTCCGGATCCAGCCCGAGGTTGAACTGGTCGTCCCAGCGGAACTCGAACCGTGCCTTGGACAGGGCGTTGTCGCGGATCTGTGCCGCCGGATGGCCCTTGGCGAGGTCCGCGGCATGGGCGGCGATGCGGTAGGTGACGATGCCCTCGCGGACGTCGTGCTTGTCCGGCAGCCCCAGGTGCTCCTTGGGGGTGACGTAGCAGAGCATCGCGGTGCCTTCCCAGGCGATGTTGGCCGCCCCGAGCGCGGAGGTGATGTGGTCGTAGCCGGGGGCAATGTCCGTGGCCAGCGGCCCCAGGGTGTAGAACGGCGCCTCGTGGCAGTGGCGCAGCTGCTCGCCCATGTTCTCGCGGATGCGGTGCAGCGGCACGTGACCCGGACCCTCGATCATCACCTGGGCATCGTGGCGCCAGGCGACGTCGGTGAGCTCGCCCAGGGTGCGCAGCTCCGCCATCTGGGCGTCGTCGTTGGCGTCGGCGATGGAGCCGGGGCGCAGGCCGTCGCCCAGTGAGAAGGCCACGTCGTAGGCCTTCATGATCTCGCAGATCTCCTCGAAGCGTTCGTAGAGGAAGGACTCCCGGTGGTGGGCCAGGCACCACTTGGCCATGATCGAGCCGCCGCGGGAGACGATGCCCGTGAGCCGGTCCACGGTCAGGGGGACGAAGGGCAGGCGCACGCCGGCGTGGATGGTGAAGTAGTCCACGCCCTGCTCGGCCTGCTCGATGAGGGTGTCCCGGAAGATCTCCCAGGTCAGGGCCTCGGCCTCGCCGTCGACCTTCTCCAGGGCCTGGTAGATGGGTACCGTGCCGACAGGCACCGGCGAGTTGCGGATCACCCACTCCCGCGTCTCGTGGATGTCCCGGCCGGTGGACAGGTCCATGATCGTGTCCGCCCCCCAGCGGGTGGCCCAGACCATCTTCTCCACCTCCTCGCCGATGGAGGAGGTCACCGCCGAGTTGCCCATGTTGGCGTTGACCTTCACCCTGAAGTTGCGGCCGATGATCATGGGCTCGCTCTCCGGGTGGTTGATGTTCGCCGGGATGATGGCCCGGCCCCGGGCCACCTCGTCGCGCACGAACTCCGGCGTGATGGTCTCCGGCAGGCTCGCGCCCCGGGGCTCGCCCGGGTGGCGGCGGCCCAGGGCGGGATCGTCGCGACTGGCCTCCAGGCGCTGGTTCTCGCGCACGGCGACGAATTCCATCTCCGGGGTGACGATGCCCCGCCGTGCGTAGTGCATCTGGGTGACGTTGGCGCCGCTGCGCGCCCGCCGCGGGGTACGTTCCGCGGGGAAGCGCCAGGTCGTCGTGCCGGCGTCGGCACGCCGCTCGCGGCCGTAGCGCGAGCTCAGATCGTCGAGGCGCTCGCTGTCGCCGCGCTCGGCGATCCAGTCCGCGCGTAGCGGTGCCAGACCCGCGCACAGGTCGATGGCGGCGGCCGGGTCGGTGTACGGGCCGGAGGTGTCGTAGACCGCCAGCGGCGGGTTGGGTTCGGGCCCGTTGCGGGTGGGCGTGTCCGCCTGCACGATCTCGCGCATGGGCACGCGCACGTCCGCACGGCGACCGCTGACGTGGATGCGCCGGGACCCCGGGAACGGCCGGGTCACGGCCTCGCCGAGGGCGGCCGCGGTGCCGCGGATATCGGTATCGGTGTCGTTCATGATGTGTCGCCTCTGCTCGCAGATAGTGAAAAGGCGACGAAAAGGGGGGAGGGAAGGTTGCACGTCCGCGATGACGGCGGACGCCGGCCGGTGGCCGGTGATGTGCAAAGCTCCCTGCGCCGGTACGAACCGGATCAGGTTCCAAGGGACTCTCTCAGCCCGGCATGCGTCGTCGCACCCGGGCACCCCCGCTTCTTCGTCCAGTAACGTCCCCGGCGCGGCCGGGGACTGTCACCGAGACTAGAACCGGCGTGTCTGCCGGTCAAATGCGGGTTTGATCTGGATCAATGCCCCTGTCGCCCCGTTGCGATGTGATCGTCCGGTCATGTTTTGAACGAGCGGAGGCAGTCATGGCCGTAGTCACGAACCAGTCCTGGGATCACCTCGAGTGCCCGGCATGTGCGGCGTGGCAGGTGGTGCCCCGTGGCGCGGCGGTGTCGCTGGAATGCCGCTGCGGCCGGCCGGATCCGGCGGCGCATCTGCGCCGGCCCGCGACCGGCTACGAGGTAATGCTTGCGAGTCAGCGCCGGTCGCTGTTGACCGTCCACGAGCCCGTGCCCGCGGGCGAGGGCCTGCGCGAGGCGGCCTGACCCGTTACCCGGTCCGGCGGGACCCTGCGCTACACTGGCGGTCCATTGCGGACCGCCGGTGAGTTCCCATGCCCCGTTTCGCCGCCAATCTGTCGATGCTGTTCACGGAGCGCCCATTCCCGGCGCGTTTCGAGGCTGCCGCCGCCGCGGGGTTCCGTGGTGTCGAGTGCCATTTCCCCTACGACTATCCGGCGCCGGTGCTCGCCGGCGCCCTGGCGGACAGCGGTCTGAGCCAGGTGCTGTTCAATCTGCCCGCCGGGGACTGGGCCGCCGGCGAGCGCGGGATCGCCTGCCATCCGGACCGCCGGGATGAGTTCCGGGCCGGCGTGGATACCGCGATCCACTACGCTCGCGCGCTGGCGTGCCCGCGGGTGAACTGCCTCGCCGGGCGGCTCCCCGGGGACGTCTCTGCGGAGTGCGCGCGGGAGTGCCTGGTCGACAACCTGCGCTATGCCGCGCCGAGGCTTGCCGACGCCGGCGTGCAGCTGCTCGTCGAGCCGATCAACACCCGCGACGTGCCGGGCTTCTTCCTCTGCCGCTCCGACCAGGCCCTCGGAGTGATGGACGATGCCGGCGTCGCCAATCTCGCGTTGCAGTACGACGTCTACCACATGCAGGTGATGGAGGGGGACCTGGTGCGGCATATCGAGTCCGCGTTCTCCCGCATCGGCCACGTCCAGGTCGCGGACAACCCGGGCCGCCACGAGCCGGGCACCGGGGAGATACATTACCCCTTCGTGTTCGAGCGACTGGACGCGCTCGGCTACGACGGCTGGGTCAGCGCCGAGTACGTGCCCCGCAGCGGTACCGCGGCCGGACTCGGCTGGCTGATGCCCTACCTCCGGGGGTAGGGCGGCGGGTCAGCGCCGGAGGATCTCGGCGAGGTCCACCGGGCGCTCCTCGTCGCTGAGCGCGAGCCGGGATTCCAGGGTGGAGAGGTGCTGGCGCACCAGCGTGGCCGCCTCGTCGCCGCGGCCCTCGGCCAGGCAGCGCACCAGCTCCTGGTGGTCGTCACCGAGGTAGCAGGCGCTCATCCCGGGGGCCTTGTACAGCGCGATCACGATCGAGGTGCGGATCACCAGCTCCCGGAGCATGCGGCCGAGCACCTCGTTAGGCGCGTTGTCCGCCAGGCACAGGTGGAAGGCCATGGAGTGGTGGACCCGGTCCTCCTGGCGGTCGCCGGTGTGGGCGGCGTGCTCGTCGCGGATGATCCGCTCGAGCCGCTCACGGGCATTGCCGCTGAGGCGGCCGGCGAGCTGGCGGGCCACCTCGCCCTCGACCAGCCGCCGGGCGTCGAAGATCTGCCGGGTCTCCTCGACGCTCGGGTGGGCGACCAGCGCCATCTGGTTGGGGCGGCGTACGATGATCTGGTCGGCCGTCAGGCGCGAGAGGGCCTTGCGGACCACCGAGCGGCTGACGCCGAAGAGCTCGCCGAGGGTGATCTCGGGCAGTCGTGTACCCGGTGGCAGCCGCTGGGTCAGCACCGCCTCGTAGATGGCGTCGTAGATGGCGTCGTCGGATGCGCGACGCCCGCGTCCGGGCGTTTCGAGGCCCGCCTGCTCCAGCGGTCGTGGCTCGCGTTGCTGCGCCATGGTCTCCTGCCGCGTCGGGATGTTTAGGGGTTACGGATACCGCTCGAATGTATCGGTTACCCCCGGGCCTCGCAAACGGTGGCGGCGCTCACGCGTGCGCCGCGATCCGCCGGGCGATGTCGTTGTGCCGGCGAACCAGTGCCGGGAGATCCACGTCCGTGAGCGCACCGTCGCGGCCCCGGAGCCGACCGTTGATCAGGCTGAGTGCGACCTGCGGCGGGCGGCAGAACACGAGCGCGGCGAGCGGGTCGTGGACCGCGCCGCCGGCGAGCGGCAGGGTGTCGAGTCGGTAGCCGACGATATCCGCGGCCATGCCGGGGGCAAGGCGGCCGATGTCATTGCGGCCGAGCACTGCGGCGCCGCCGCGGGTGGCGAGGCTCAGTGCCTCCACGGCGCCCATGGCGTCGGGACCGTCCACGAGGCGGTGCAGCAGCATCGTCTGCCGTGCCTCGCCGAGCATGTCCGAGCCGTCGTTCGATGCGGAGCCGTCCACCCCCAGACCGACACGGGCCCCGGCCCGGCGGAGGGCGCGCACCGGGGCGGCGCCCGAGCCCAGGCGCATGTTGGAGCTCGGGCAGTGCGCCACGCCGCAGCGGTGTGCGCCGAGGCGCCGGACCTCGTCGTCTTCCGGGTGCACCATGTGGGCGAACCAGACGTCCTCGCCGCACCAGCCCAGGTCCTCGGCGTATTCCACCGGGGTGCGGCCGAAGCGCTCGAGGCAGTAGGCCGTCTCGTCGCGGGTCTCGGCGAGGTGGGTGTGGCAGTGCACGCCGTAGTGCCGGGCCATCTCCAGGCTCTCGCGCATCAGCGTCTGCGATACGGAGAAGGGCGAGCACGGTGCCAGGGCGATGCGGGTCATCGCATAGTCCGCGTCGTCGTGATGGGTCTCGATCACCCGCTGGCTGTCGGCGAGGATCGCGGCCTCGGACTCGACCACCGAGTCCGGCGGCAGGCCGCCGTCCGATTCGCCCACCGACATGGACCCGCGCCCGGCATGGAAGCGCAGGCCCATCTCTCGCGCGGCGTGGACCTGGTCGTCCAGGCGGGCGCCGTTGGGCCAGAGATAGGTGTGGTCGGCGGCGGTGGTGCAGCCGGAGAGCATGAGCTCGGCCGCCGCGATCCGCGTGCTCACGTCCATCGCCTCCGGATCCAGGCGTGCCCACACCGGGTAGTGGCTCACGAGCCAGTTGAACAGCCCCGCGTCCTGCCCCGCCGGCAGGTTCCGGGTCAGGGTCTGGTAGAAGTGGTGATGGGTGTTCACCAGCCCGGGGATGAGGATGTGCCCGCGGGCGTCGATCACCCGGTCGGCATCGGTGCCGATGCGCGCCGCGGGTCCCACCGCGGCGATGCGGTTGTCCTCGATACGGATGCTGGCGTCGTGGAGCACGCCGCCGTCGTCGCCTTCCATGGTCGCGACGGCCGCGGCGTTGTCGAGGATCAGGCTCGTCATGCCGCTGTCACTCCTTGTTTCGCTCGATCCACGCGCCGAGGGCGGCACGCTCCTCGTCGGTGATGCCGGTGATGTTGCCGAGCGGCATGTAGTGGCTGTCGACGGCGACGCGCTTGATATCCGCGCGGTGTTTGCGGATCTGTGCGGCGGTCTCCAGCACGATGCCGGCGGGCGGGCTGGCGTATCCCGAGAATGAGGGCTCCGGGGCGTGGCAGGTGGTGCAGCGTTCGTCGATGATCGTGTGCACCTGCTCGAAGCTGACCTCGCTCACTGTCCCGCCGGTCCCGTCGCCCGTCAGCATCGAGCGGACCGGCGGGCTCAGAACGGCGACTACCGCGGCGAAGGCCAGCGCGCTCGCGGGCAGTATGAACTGCTTCGCCGCACCGGGCCGGTGACGGATGTTGAAGTAGTGGCGCACGGCCACGCTGATGATCGATACCGCCGCCAGGATCGCCCAGTTCCATGCCGCCGCGTAGGTGCCGGGGAAGTGGTTGCTGATCATGATGAACAGTACCGGCAGGGTGAGGTAGTTGTTATGGCGGCTGCGCAGCAGGCCGTTCTTGCCATAGCGCGGATCCGGCGAGCGGCCTTCCTCCATGGCCCGCACAAGCTCCTTCTGTGAGGGGATGATGACGAAGAACACGTTCGCCACCATGCAGGTGCCGATGGCGGCGCCCACGTGGATGTAGGCGGCGCGGCCGCTGAACACGGTGCTCAGCCCCCACGCCAGGAGCACGATGAGTACGGTGATCAGCGCCGCGAGCAGCCGCGGGCGCTCGCCCAGCCACCGGCAGAGGCCGTCGTAGACAAGCCAGGCGGCCACCAGCGTGGCGATGCCAATGGCCACCGCCTGCCAGGGCTGGAGGGCGGCGACCGCCGGATTGACCATCATCGTCTGTGCGTTGAGGTAGTAGACGATGATCAGCAGGGTGAAACCGCTGATCCAGGTGAAGTAGGCCTCCCACTTGAACCAGTGCAGGGTCTCGGGCAGCTGCGGCGGTGCCACCGCGTACTTCTCGACGAAGTAGAAGCCGCCGCCGTGCACGGCCCAGAGATTGCCGGCGATCCCCGCGGGCTTGCCCGTGCGTTCGAGGTTGTTCTCCAGCCAGTTGAAGTAGAACGACGCCCCGATCCAGGCGATGCCCACGATCAGGTGGATCCAGCGAACCAGCAGGTTCGCCCACTCCATCAGATGCGCTTCCATATCCGAGGGTCCCCGTGAGTCTCGTGCGGCCGGCGGTCTTTAACTGCCCCGGTAGGTGGTGTAGCTGTAGGGTGAGATGAGCAGCGGCACGTGATAGTGCTCGTCGGCATGGGCGATGCCGAAACGCACCACCACTTCGTCGAGGAAGCGGGGCGCGTCGCCGGGCAGGCCCAGCCGGTCGAAGTACTCGCCGACCTGGAAGACGAGCTGGTACTGCCCGGCCCGGAAGGCGTCGCCTTCGAGCAGGGGGCCATCCACGCGGCCGTCGTCGTTGCTCACGGCGTCGGTCAGCGGGGTCAGCACGTTGTCCTCGACCCGTGCCAGCGCGATGCGGATCCCGGAGCCGGGGCGGCCGTGGGCGGTATCCAGTATATGGGTGGTGAGTCGGCCCATGGCACTCTCCTCCTCGTTATTCGCTCGTCAGCGGGTGGGTGACGGTGGTCCCGGTGGCCGTCCGTTGGGAGGTATAAAACACGTTGTCGACAAACGCAAACAAAAGTGTATACATTTTTGGCCGGCTGGTGATGCCAGCCGGAAATGAGTTATGGGGGAAGTCATGGCGGAAGGCGTACTGGAACCGAGACCGAGTCAGCTCAACGAAGACGATTTCGTCGCCCATTACGGCGACGTCTACGAGCACTCGCCGTGGATTGCCCGGCAGGCGTACCGGCGCGGCCTGAGCGTCACCGAGGACACCCCGGATTCGCTCGCGGCGACGATGGCGGCGGTGCTCAATGCTGCCTCCGCGGAGGACCAGCTCGAGGTAATCCGCGCCCACCCGGACCTCGCGGGCAAGGCGGCGGTGCAGGGCGGGCTGACCGACGACTCCGCCCGGGAGCAGGCCGGGGCGGGCCTGGATCAGTGCACGCAGGAGGAGTACGAACGCTTCCAGCGGCTCAACCGGGAGTACTGGGAGCGGTTCAACATGCCCTTCGTGATGGCGGTCAAGGGCCATGACCGCGGGACGATCCTGGAGTCCTTCGGGCGCCGCCTGGAGAACGGCCCGGACGAGGAGCGGCGCACCGCCGTGGCGGAGATCAACCGCATCGCGCGGCTGCGCCTGCTCGACCGGGTGACGTGATCAGCGGGCGCGGGCGTCGGCGGCCTCGAGCGTGTTCTCCAGCAGGGTGGCGCGGGTCATCGGGCCCACGCCGCCCGGGACCGGCGTGATCCAGGCCGCACGCTCGGCGGCCGCGGCGTAGTCGACGTCGCCCACCATGCGGCCTTCCTCGTCGCGGTTGATGCCGACGTCGATCACCACCGCGCCGGGCTTGATCCAGTCGCCGGCGACGAAGCCCGGGCGGCCGACGGCGGCGACCACCACGTCCGCGGCACGGACCTTCTCCGCGAGGTTGCGGGTGCGGCTGTGGCAGATGGTCACGGTGCAGCGCGCGTTCAGCAGCTCCAGCGCCATGGGCCGGCCCACGATGTTGGACTGCCCGATGACGATCGCGTCCAGGCCGGTGAGGTCGACGCCGGTGTGCTCGAGCAGGGTCATCACGCCGTGGGGCGTGCACGAGCGCAGGCCCGGCAGGCGCAGGGTCAGGCGCCCGACGTTCACCGGGTGGAAGCCGTCCACGTCCTTGGCGGGGTCGATGGTCTCGATCACCTTCTGGGCGTCCATGTGCCCGGGCAGCGGGAGCTGGACGAGGATCCCGTCGACCTCGTCGTCGGCGTTGAGCCGCTCGACCAGGGCGAGCAGGTCCGCCTCCGGGAGGTCGGCCGGGAGGTCGTGGTCGATGGAGCGGATGCCCACCTCGGCGCAGTCGCGGCGCTTCATGCGCACGTAGACCTGCGAGGCGGGGTCGTCGCCGACCCGGATCACCGCCAGTCCCGGGGGGCGCCGCCCCTGGTCGCCGCGCTCCGCCACGTCCCCCGCGATGCGCTTTCGCAGCGCTGCGGCGATCCCCTTGCCGTCGATGATGCGCGCGTTCATGTGCTATAACCTCCGGGTGGACAGTGACCGGCGAGTAAGGCGCCGAATTCTCGCACTTGGGCGCCGGCCGCTCAACTCGAACGCTTGACGGCGGCGGGGGCTCTGCGTAGTATTCCGCCGTCTGCAGCGACGGCTGTAAGGCCTGCCCGGCGTGACCCGGCACGAGAAGCACGGGGTGTAGCGCAGTCTGGTAGCGCGCCTGCTTTGGGGGCAGGATGTCGGGGGTTCAAATCCCTCCACCCCGACCAGTACCGTCGCCGCACTGGCCAGGCGACCCGGCGGGTGTGCCGACGCTTGGGGCTGTGGGTCAAGCGCCCGTAGCTCAACCGGACAGAGCATCGGCCTTCTAAGCCGAGGGTTGCGGGTTCGAATCCCGCCGGGCGCGCCAGATTCGAGGGATTGGCCGATTCGACAATGGTGGGCGTAGCTCAGTTGGTAGAGCACCGGATTGTGGCTCCGGAGGTCGTGGGTTCAAGCCCCATCGCTCACCCCAAACAATACGGGCCGTTAGCTCAATTGGTAGAGCAGCTGACTCTTAATCAGTTGGTTCAAGGTTCGAGTCCTTGACGGCCCACCATACCGCTGAAAGGGGCAGGCCCACGGGCCTGCCCCTTTTCTTTGCGCCTTTGCATTCCCTTTGTGGCTGCCGGGTCCGGCAGCCGGATCCCGTGGCGATGACGGAATAATCCCTGCCGGTGGCCGGTGGCCGGTGGCCGGTGGTAAGTGCGACGTAAGTGCCGGGGCGCTAGGGTGTCACCCGGGGACCGTGGCGCGGGGCGCCGCGGCCGGGTGTCCAGGCCACCGGAGCTCGTCGCCATGAGACAGCGTATTGTCCCGCTCGCCATCCTCGCCGCCGCCGTGGCGCTGCCTGCCCTGGCCGCCGCCGTGCCCCGGCCGGTGCCGGGGCGCTGGGTGAGTGTCGCGCGTCTGGAGGCGATCGGCATTACCCAGCGTCACGAGGGGGTGCTCAGTGCGCGGTGGTGTCAGTCCGGTTTCGTGTTCGCGCCGCAGGGCAAGCCACCGGCGACCTTCACGCTGGATCCGGATGCCGGGGTGTACACGGCGACCACCAAGGCCGACAGCTGCGTCACCCACTGGCGGCTGAGCCCCGGGCAGCGCCGGCTGGAGGGCACCTATACCGGGCAGTGTCAGGGCATGAGCATGGAGGCGCGGGTCACCATGCGCCTGCTCGAGGCATCGGGCTCCGTCGAGTCAGCGCCGCCGAAGCGGGGTGGCGGCGCTGACGGGCGGGCCGGTGGCGCCGGCGGGGATATCTCCGGTGGCCGGGCCCTGGGCGTGGTCGCCTCGGCGCTGACCGCGGTGGGGGCCGCCACCGATCCGGGGGCGTTCGGCGACTATCTCTGGAGCGACGTGAAGCAGGGCTCGCGGCATGTGTCCATGTGGCTGACGGCGGACCGGCAGCCCCGCCGGGCCGCCCGGTCGATGCCCGATCCCTGTGATGTCGCGCCCGGCAGCCTGGAGGGTGCGCGCTATCTCCTCGACTTCGAGATCTACCGCCTGGGCGGCGACGGTACTCACATGGCGGTCGCGCGCGTCGTCGACGTCGAAACCGGCAGGATCCTCCAGCAGCGCATGGGCGAGGGCGGCCGCGGTCGCGACGGTGCGGTCGCCGCGGTCGGCGGTGCCTACGATGCACTGGATCTCGGCATCACCGTGCCGGCGAAGCGGTGAGGAGGCGGGGCGGTGAGCGTGGCAGGCGATCCGGACCGCGAGACGCTCGTGCGGGCGCTTGAGGACGAACGCCGACGCGAGCTCCGGCGGTTGGTGTCCCGCCTGGTGGTGCTCGCGGTGATGGTCGTCGCGGTATTCGGTGTCTTCTTCGCCGGTGCGGATACCGTCGAGGACCGGCTCGTGATCCTGGCAATGGCGCTGATCGTGGGGGGCGTCCCCGCCTGGATGATCGGTCGCGGCGGTCCCAACCGCTGGCGACGGCACGTCGCCGAAATGCTCTATCCCGCGCTCGCGCAGGAGGCGGGGTTCACCGACTACGCCTACCGCGGTCCCGGCCTCGCCTTTGACGGCTTCCGTGAGATGGACCTGGTCCCCGCGTATCACAGTGGTACCCGGACCCATCTGCTGGCGGGGACCTTCAGCGGCGTGCGGCTGCAGGCGGCGGAGGTCGAGCTGCGTCGCGGCCGCGAGGGGCGTGGACGGGTGTTCACCGGCCTGGCGGTCCGGGCGCGGCTGTCCGGCGATCCGGGGGTGAGCGTCCGGGTCGGACCCGACGGCGGGCGAATCGTGGGCGCGGTCCGCGAGGCGGTTCGTGCGCCGGCATCCGGGCTGGCTCTTGTCTCTCATGCCGGGCTGCGCGGTGCCGGACTGGAGGTTCGGGCGGACAACGCCGTGCTGGCCTCGCGGCTGCTCGACGCCGGCCTGGCCGAGGCGTTGAAGGCCCTCCGGCCTTTCGGTGCCGTGCGCGCCGCAGTGGTCGATGATGTATGTCTGGTCACGATCGAGACGGAGGCGGCCTTCTTTCCCGAGCCGGCGGTCCGGCGGCCGGTTCCCGGAGATCATTCCCGCGCCGTCGCCGCCAGGCTGTCGGCGCTCGCCGAGCTCGGCCGCCGGCTGGGTGAGGCACTCGCGAGCGGCCCCGCACGGCAGGGCTGATGCCGGGCGCCGCCAAACGCTGCTGCATGAGGAGAGCCGCGATGAACACCAGCAAACGCCTGTTCGCCGCCGCCACCGCTGTGCTCGCCGGTCTTCTGGCGGGTATGTCCGTCGTCCACGCCGGCAACTGCCGGACCCCCGCCAAGGCCGCTGCCGACCTGTGGGACCGTTACGACCAGGTCGCCAAGGCGGTTGGCTGTGCCGTCGGTACTGCCGGCGCCGCGGTCGCAACCGGCGGTGTCTCCCTGCCGGCCTCCGCGGCGATCTACGCCGGCTGCCTTGGCAAGAGCGAGGCAGCCGACCGGGCAACCAAGGGCATGATTGCGGCCTGGAACCGCATGAACCGCAACGGCTGGGGCACCATAGGCCCGCGCAAAATGGTTCTCGGGGCGTCCTACGAGGGCACCATCCGTGGCCCGGGCAGCCGCATGTACATCACGCCGGCGCCGGTGGGCGCCTTCATGCTCGACCTCTCCCTGGGCAAGCGCGATGAGCGCCGCAACAAGGGTCGAACGGAGGTCACGGTCTGCCGCTTCGCCCCGCCCGGCGATGACGGGCTCGTCGACGGCGAGAAGCTCTGGAGCTTCACCATCGACCGTGGCCGCGGCAACCAGGGCCGGACCTGGCACCGTCGTCTCACCGGCGTACGCGGGTACATCGTCACTGTCGCACTGCAGGGCAAGAGCGCGGTGAAGGCGATGAAGTACCGTGTCTCCGCCAAGGAGAGCGCGCCGGACCATACGGTGGTGATCGACGGCGGTGCCGCCGCCGGGCGCACCGGCTACCGTCTGGTCGCCGGCCGCTTCGTCCAGCCGGTGGACGGCCGCGTCGCGGGCCGGCGCGTCAGCATCGATTCGAACGACACGGCCCGTGGCCGTCGGGCGGAGGGGAGCGTCTCCAGCGGCGCGGACGGCTTCCGCGTATACGGCGACGTGCGCTCGGTGAGCCTCGATAATCCGGCGGCCGCGCGGGTCTACGTGGATGGCCGGACGCGCGCCGTGGACACGGCGGGTCGTGACCGCGGTGGCAACACGCGTGACAAAGCCGGCGGCAACCGGAATGCTTCGGCCGGCGGGCAGGGCGGTAACGGCACTGTCGGCAAGCTCGCCGGGAATCCCGGCCTTGACAGCGGCGTCGAGCTACCCAACGGGGTCGTCAACAAAGGCAGTGGTGCCGGGAATGGCGGTGGCGCCGATCCGGACGCCTTCGCCGGGCGCTGGTCCACCGACTTCGGTGAGCTACGGCTGCACCGCGCCGGGCCCTTCGTGGTCGGCGACTACGCCGACAAGGGCGTAATGGTCGGTCGCGTCTCCGGGGGGTGCGCCGCGGGCGTGTTCACCAACGGCGGGCGTAACGGGATCTTCCGCTTTACCCGTGCCGGCGATGGCCGTTTCCGCGGTCAGTGGGCCTGGCACGGCAAGGACCTGCAGGGCAACTGGACCGGCAGACGCACCGGCGATGCCCCTGCGCGCCTGCGCAACTTCACCCGCGACGGCGGGACCACGCATACCCAGTCCCTCGGCCGTGACGTCTTTGACGGACGTTACACCAGCGATTACGGGCCGGTGGGCCTGTATGCGCGGGACCTGTTCGTGGTCGGTGACTACGGCGACAAGGGGATCCTCGCCGGTATGTGGGACGGCAGTGGCTTCGTCGGTCGCTTCACCAACGGTGCACGCACCGGCTGGTTCGATTTTCGCTTCCTCTCGAAGAACGGCGACTTCCGTTCCGGGCGCTGGGGCTGGGTCGGTGACGACGGCGGCGGCGACTGGTCGCTGCGTCGCCGGCGTGATGGTGTCGACCCGGCGGCCCTGACCCTCGCCGAGTCGGTCGGCTGCCCGCGCTGACTGCCGTGTCCGCCACCGCCCGGGCTGGGGCGCTCGCGTGTGTCCCCGCGATGGTTTAGGATACGCGCGCTTGCGGTGCGTGCACTGTGTCCACCGCGTGGCTGCAGGCCACGCACCGTCTCTCGCCCGGCGCGTGGGCGGGCCGTTTAGCGCGGTTCGCCGCGGATTGTATAATCCGCCGGACACTGCGAAAGTGGCGGAATTGGTAGACGCGCTGGGTTTAGGTCCCAGTGGGGTAATCCCCCGTGCGAGTTCGAGTCTCGCCTTTCGCACCAGACATTGAATCGTGAGGCGCGGACACGGCGTTCGCGCAAGAGGTGGTAGTCGATGCAAGTATCCGTGGAGACGACGGAGGGCCTGGGCCGGCGCATTCGCGTGCAGGTGCCCTCCGAGCGCGTGGACAGCGAGGTCGAGAGCCGGCTGAAGGACCTGCGCGGGCGTGTGCGCATGAACGGTTTCCGCCCGGGCAAGGTGCCGCTCAAGGTGGTGCAGCAGCGCTATGGCGAGCAGGTCCGTGGCGAGGTCCTCAACGAGGTGGTGCAGAGCACCTACAGCGAGGCGCTGGAGCAGGAAGGCCTGCGTCCGGCCGCCGCGCCGGAGATCGAGCCGGTACAGACCGATGCCGGCAAGGACCTCGAGTACCAGGCTTCCTTCGAGGTGCTGCCCAGCGTCGAGGTCCAGGGGATCGAGGAGGTCGCTGTCGAGCGCCCCGCCGCGGATATCGGCGATGCGGACATCGACGCGCTGATCGAGCGTCTGCGTCACCAGCAGGCGGATTACAGCGAGGTGGATCGTCCCGCCGACGAAGGTGACCGTGTCACCATCGACTTCCACGGCACCGTGGACGGCGAGGAGTTCGAGGGCAACAGCGGCGAGGACGTGCCGGTGCAGCTCGGCTCCGGTCAGATGCCCTCGGAGTTCGAGGCCGAGCTCGTGGACGTGAAGGCCGGTGACGAGACGCGCATCGAGTACACCTTCCCCGAGCAGTTCCCGGACGAGACCATCGCCGGCAAGACCGCGACCTTCGAGGTCCGCGTCAAGACGGTGGAGGCCCCGGACCTGCCGGAGGTCGACGACGAGTTCGCCAAGGCCCTGGGCATGGAGAACGGTCTCGAGGAGCTGCGCGAGCGCGTGCGCGAGAACCTCGAGCGCGAGCGTGACCAGGCGGTGCGCGCCCGGGTCAAGGAGCAGGTGATGGATGGGCTGCTCGAGCGCAACCCCATCGACCTGCCCCAGGTGCTCATCGATCGCGAGATCGAGCAGCTGCGCGAGCAGACCAAGCAGCGCATGCAGCAGTACGGTGCCGAGGGCGAGGAGCCGGACCTGCCGGCCTCCCAGTTCGAGGACGAGGCCCGTCGCCGCGTCGCGCTCGGCCTGCTGGTCAACGAGGTGGTGCGCGCCAACGAGATCGAGCTGGACCGCAACCGACTCCAGCAGGCGCTGCAGGACATCGCCAGCAGCTACGGCCAGCCGGACCAGGTGATCCAGGCCTACATGCAGAACCAGCAGCTCATGGAGAGCCTGCAGGTGCAGGTGATGGAGGATCAGGTGGTTGACTGGATCGCCGAGCGCGCCCAGATCACGGACAAGCCCATGAGCCTTGACGTGCTGCTGGGCCGTGCCACTGACGAGACCGCCGGAGAGTGATGATGATGAGCGAGCGCGAGGGCCAGATCCGCAGCGAGATCGAGAACACCGGGCTCGTGCCCATGGTGGTCGAGCAGACCGCCCGGGGCGAGCGCGCCTACGATATCTACTCGCGGTTGCTCAAGGAGCGGGTGATCTTCCTGGTCGGCCCGGTCGAGGACTACCAGGCCAACCTGCTTATCGCGCAGCTGCTGTTCCTGGAGTCCGAGAACCCGGACAAGGATATCCACCTCTACATCAACAGTCCCGGCGGCGTGGTCACCGCCGGTCTGGCAATCTACGACACTATGCAGTTCGTCAAGCCGGATGTGAGCACCGTGTGCATCGGCCAGGCCGCGAGCATGGGCTCGCTGCTGCTGGCCGCGGGTGCCGCGGGCAAGCGTTATGCGCTGCCGAACTCGCGGGTGATGATCCATCAGCCCCTCGGTGGCTTCCAGGGCCAGGCCACGGACGTGGACATCCACGCCCGTGAGATCCTCTCCACCCGGGAGCGTCTCAACCGCATCCTTGCCTATCACACCGGCCAGGACATGGAGACGATCCAGCGTGACACCGAGCGCGACAACTTCATGGATCCGGAAACGGCCCAGGAGTATGGCCTGATCGACGCCGCGCTCAAGGACCGCTCCAGCATCGCCGGCGCCACCGAGTGACCCGCGGCCCGCCCCGGCGACAATCGCCGGGGCGGGCATTGAACCTGCCTTCCCCGCCCCCCATCTCCAGCCCTGGAAGGCGCCGGAAAGGCCGCCGTGCGGCCGTCGGCGTGTACTTGCGTGCCTGCCAAAATGCAGGCAAGGTTTCAGCAAATGCTTCTCCCATGTTCGAGGGTGACCAATGACTGACAGAGAGAACGGCAGGGGCGACGACAACGGCAAGCTGCTGTACTGCTCCTTCTGCGGCAAGAGCCAGCACGAGGTGCGCAAGCTGATTGCAGGCCCATCCGTTTTCGTCTGCGACGAGTGCGTCGAGCTGTGCAACGACATCATTCGTGAAGAGATGGAGGAGAAGGCGGCGGGGGCCGGCAGCCGGCTGCCGAAGCCGCAGGAGATCAAGGAGGTCCTGGACGAGTACGTGATCGGCCAGGAGCCGGCCAAGAAGGTGCTGGCGGTTGCCGTCTACAACCACTACAAGCGCATGGAGGCGGGCCAGTCCAAGAGCGACGTGGAGCTCTCCAAGAGCAACATCCTGCTCATCGGCCCCACCGGCTCGGGCAAGACCCTGCTCGCGGAGACCCTGGCGCGGCTGCTGGACGTGCCCTTCACCATCGCCGACGCGACCACGCTCACGGAGGCGGGCTACGTCGGCGAGGACGTGGAGAACATCATCCAGAAGCTGCTGCAGAAGTGCGACTACGACGTCGAGAAGGCGCAGCAGGGCATCGTCTACATCGACGAGATCGACAAGATCTCGCGCAAGGCGGATAACCCGTCCATCACCCGGGACGTCTCCGGCGAGGGTGTGCAGCAGGCGCTGCTCAAGCTCATCGAGGGGACGACCGCGTCCGTGCCCCCGCAGGGCGGGCGCAAGCACCCGCAGCAGGAGTTCCTGCAGGTCAACACCGCCAATATCCTGTTCATCTGCGGTGGTGCCTTCGCGGGGCTGGAAAAGGTCATCCAGCAGCGCTCGGAGAAGGGCGGCATCGGCTTTTCCGCCGACATCAAGGCCAACAGCGAGCGCAAGAGCACGGGTGACACCCTCCGCGACGTGGAGCCGGAGGACCTGGTCAACTACGGGCTCATCCCGGAGTTCGTCGGCCGCATGCCCGTGGTCGCAACCCTCGCCGAGCTCGACGAGCAGGCGCTGGTGCGGATTCTGCGTGAGCCCAAGAACGCGCTGGTCAAGCAGTTCGGCAAGCTCTTCGACATGGAGGGCGTGGAGCTGGAGTTCCGCGACGAGGCCCTCGTCGAGGTGGCGCGCAAGGCCATCGCGCGCAAGACCGGTGCCCGCGGGCTGCGCACCCTCATCGAGCACGTGCTGCTCGACACCATGTACGATCTCCCGAGTATGGAGAACGTCAGCAAGGTGGTGATTGACGACGCGGTGATCCGGGGCGAGACCCGGCCGTACGTCATCTACGAGGGCTCCGAGCAGCAACCCGCCGCCGCCTCCGACTGAGCGCCCCGCTCCGGGGGAGCCGAACCGGGCCCGGGCACCCGCAGGGTGTTCCGGGCCTTCGAGCGTATGTTGAAAGCGTAGTCGCCCGGCTCCATATCCCCCACATCCGAATCGTCGCGATCGCCGCGCTTGCGGCGGTCGCGGGCACAGGCACGAGGGCCAGAATCCTATGTCCACCGAATCGAGCGCCGAGCGCAACACCCCGGTCACCGGGCGCATGCCGGTCCTGCCGCTGCGCGACGTGGTGGTGTACCCGCATATGGTCATCCCGCTGTTTGTCGGGCGGGACAAGTCCATTCGCGCCCTGGAGGCGGCGATGGAAGGCGAACGCCGTATCTTCCTGGTCGCCCAGAAGAGTGCGGAGGTCGACGAGCCGGGGCCGGACGACCTCTACGGCATCGGCACCATCGCCAACATCCTGCAGATGCTCAAGCTCCCCGACGGCACCGTGAAGGTGCTGGTCGAGGGCAGCCAGCGGGCGCGCTTCTCCGCACTTGTGGAGGACGCCGACTACTTTGCCGCCAACGCCGAGGAGATCCCGGAGATCACCGGCGAGGGCGACCGCGAGCTCGACGTGATGATGCGCTCGCTGATGTCGCTGTTCGAGCAGTACGTCAAGCTCAACAAGAAGGTGCCGCCGGAGATCCTCTCCTCGCTGCAGGGCATCGACGAACCCGGCCGCCTGGCAGATACCGTCGCCGCACACATGTCGCTGTCCATCGAGGAGAAGCAGCGCACCCTCGAGATCGAGGACGTGCGCGCGCGCCTCGAGCACCTAATGGCGCTGATCGAGGGCGAGCTCGATATCCTTCAGGTGGAGAAGCGCATCCGCGGGCGCGTCAAGCAGCAGATGGAGAAGTCCCAGCGCGAGTACTACCTGAATGAGCAGATGAAGGCCATTCAGAAGGAGCTGGGCGAGCTCGAGGACGTCCCCAACGAGGTCGAGGACCTCGAGAACAAGATCGCCGACTCCGGCATGCCCCAGGAGGCCCGCGAGAAGGCGGACCAGGAGCTGAACAAGCTCAAGCTCATGTCGCCGATGTCCGCGGAAGCGACGGTGGTGCGCAACTACCTCGAGTGGATGGTGAGCGTGCCGTGGAAGAAGCGCACCCGCGTGCGCCACGACCTGGATCGCGCGCAGCACATCCTCGACACCGACCACTACGGCCTGGAGAAGGTGAAGGAGCGCATCCTCGAGTATCTCGCCGTGCAGAAGCGCGTGCGCAAGCTCAAGGGTCCGATCCTCTGCCTGGTGGGGCCGCCCGGCGTCGGCAAGACCTCGCTGGGCCAGTCCATTGCCCGTTCGGTCAACCGCAAGTTCGTTCGCATGTCCCTCGGCGGTGTGCGCGACGAGGCGGAGATCCGCGGCCACCGCCGGACCTACATCGGCGCGCTGCCGGGCAAGATCATGCAGAAGCTCTCCAAGGTGGGTAACCGCAATCCGCTCTTCCTCCTCGACGAGGTGGACAAGATGGCGATGGATTTCCGCGGTGACCCGGCCTCGGCGCTCCTCGAGGTCCTCGACCCCGAGCAGAACACCACCTTCAACGACCACTATCTCGAGGTGGACTTCGACCTCTCGGACGTGATGTTCGTGTGTACCGCGAACACCATGAATATCCCCGCGCCGCTGCTGGACCGGATGGAGGTCATCCGGCTGCCGGGCTACACCGAGGAGGAGAAGATCAACATCGCCGAGCGCTATCTCGTCCCCAAGCAGATCAAGGCCAACGGCCTGCGCAAGGGGGAGCTGGACATCAGCGCCAATGCGGTGCGCGACATCGTGCGCTACTACACCCGCGAGGCGGGCGTGCGTAACCTCGAGCGCGAGGTCGCCAAGATCGCGCGCAAGGTCGTCCGCGAGGTGGTCACCGGGGCCAAGAAGAAAGGCAAGACCGAGACCGTGCGGGTCACCACCCAGAATATCGATCGCTACCTCGGCGTGCGGCGCTACCGTTACGGTGTGGCCGAGGAGGGTGACCAGATCGGGCGTGTGACCGGCCTGGCATGGACCGAGGTGGGCGGCGAGCTGCTCACCATCGAGTCGGCGGTGGTCCCCGGCAAGGGCAGGCTGACCAACACCGGTCAGCTCGGCGAGGTCATGCGCGAGTCCATCGAGGCGGCACGCACGGTGGTCCGCAGCCGGGCCGAGGCCCTGGGCGTGGATCCGGAGTTCCACCAGAACCGTGACATCCATGTCCACGTGCCGGAGGGGGCGATCCCGAAGGACGGCCCCAGCGCGGGCATCGGCATGTGCACGGCGCTGGTCTCCGCGCTCACGGGCATCCCTGTGAGGGCGGACGTGGCGATGACCGGCGAGATCACCCTGCGCGGTGAGGTGCTGCCCATCGGCGGGCTCAAGGAGAAGCTTCTGGCGGCGCTGCGCGGGGGCATCAAGACGGTGCTGATCCCGGAGGAGAACCGCAAGGATCTCGCCGAGATCAACAAGGATATCAAGGGCAAACTCGATATCCGCCCGGTGCGCTGGATCGACGAGGTCCTGGACGTGGCCCTGATCCGCCGGCCGGAGCCCGCGGGCAAGGCGGAGCCGGAGGCCGGCGAGGCCGAGACCCCGCGCAAGGGCCGTCGCAAGCGCGAGGGTGCCCGCACCCACTGAGCCGCGCGTGGCCCCGGCGTTGACACGTTTCGGGGGCATTGCTATAAATCGTCCCGCCGGTGAACGGCGGGACGGTTATCCTCCCGTTGACCCCGTGCGGGGCATCCCCTTTGCGGATCGAACGCGGTGGATAGGAACAGGACGTCCCAGGGGTCCGCGCCCCCGGAGTTGTGTGTCTCCGTAGGTGACGCTAGGATGCGGGAAGGCTTACGCCGCGGTGCTTTGCCGACGCGGCCGGCACCAGCCAGAGTCGCGGGCAATGGGTTGGTCCATAAAAGAACACCAAGGGGAATCGTTCTGATGAATAAATCCGAGTTGATCGAAGCGGTCGCGCAGTCTGCGGACATTTCCAAGGCGGCGGCCACCCGTGCCGTCGATGCTTTCGTCGATTCCGTCGCCGACGCGCTTCGCGAGGGGGATCAGGTCACGCTGGTGGGCTTCGGCACCTTTACGGTGCGTGAGCGTGCCGCGCGCACCGGGCGCAACCCGCGCACGGGCGAGACCATCAACATTCCCGCGTCCAAGGTTCCCGGCTTCAAGGCTGGTAAAGCGCTCAAGGATGCGGTAAACTAGCGAATCTCAGTTGGGGTGGTTAGCTCAGCTGGGAGAGCGTCGCCCTTACAAGGCGAATGTCGGGGGTTCGATCCCCTCACCACCCACCAAAAACGGAGCGGTAGTTCAGCTGGTTAGAATGCCGGCCTGTCACGCCGGAGGTCGCGGGTTCGAGTCCCGTCCGCTCCGCCACCGAATTATCCCAGCACTCCAGAAAGGCGCCCGCGCGGCGCCTTTTTGCTGTCCGGAACCCCGGAAAACACGGGTTGTCTCCCGGGGGACGTGTACAACCCCAGTCGGCATGGTTGGTGACGATGCTTCAGGCTATTCGTGACAATACCAGGGGCTGGATCGCCTACGTCATCGTAGCGGTCCTGATCGTCCCCTTCGCGCTTTTCGGCGTCTATAACTACTTCACCGGCGGGAGCAATCCGCCTGTCGCCGAGGTCGCGGGCCACGAGATCACCTCGCAGCAGCTCGACCGCGCGGTCCAGCAGCAGCGCCGGCGCCTGCAGCAGATGCTCGGCGACCAGTACGATCCGTCCATGTTCGGTGACGGTGTCCTGCGGCGCCGTGCCCTGGATAACCTCATCGACTCCACCGTGCTCGACAGTTATGCGCGGGAGCACGGCCTGCGGCTCACCGATGCGGCCCTGCGCCGCCAGATCCGCTCACAGCAGGCGTTCCAGGCCAACGGCGAGTTCTCCCAGCAGCGTTATCAGGCGGTGCTTCGCCAGAACGGCATGACACCGGAGCAGTACGAGGCCCGGCTGCGCCAGCAGGGGGCCACCGGCCAGCTGCGCCAGGGTGTCACCGGCTCGGTGATCGTTACCGATGAGCAGCTCGCGCGGTTCGTTGCCCTGCAGCGCCAGCAGCGCAACGTGGCCTGGTTGCGGGTTGACGCCGCCGCCTTCCGCGATCAGGTGAGCGTTGACGGGGATACGCTGCGCGAGTACTACGACGCCCATACCGACGCCTGGCAGCGGCCGCAGCAGGTCAGGCTCGCCTACGTGTCGCTCTCCCGGGACGAGCTCGCCGCCAGCATCGATGTCAGTGACCAGGCGGTGCGCAAGCGCTACGAGTCCGAGCGCGACAGCCGCTTCGTCCAGGGTGGCGAGCGGCAGGTGCAGCATATTCTCGTCCAGGTGCCGGACGATGCCTCCAGGGACGACGTCGAGGCCGCCCGCAAGCGCGTGGCGGACCTGCGTGAGCGGATCGTGGGCGGCGACATCGATTTTGCCGCGGCGGCCCGGGAGTACTCGGACGACACGGGCTCCGCCGACGACGGCGGCTCCCTCGGCTGGGTCGCCCGGGGCGATCTCTCCGAGCCGATGGCGAAGGCGGCGTTCTCCCTGGACGAGGGTGCGGTCAGCGAGCCGGTGCGTACCGATTTCGGCTGGCACCTGATCCGTGTCTCCGATGTGCGCGAGCGCGAGGTGAAGCCGTTCGAGGCCGTGCGCGACACCCTGCGCAAGGAGATCGCCTCGGAGAAGGCGGAGCAGCGCTACGCCGAGGTACGCAACGAGTTCGCCAACGTCGCCTACGAGAATCCGCAGAGCCTGGAGCCTGCCGCTGAAGCGGCGGGTGTGGCCGTGCAGACCACGGACTGGGTCTCGCGCCAGGGGGGCGACGACGGCATCACCTCGAACCAGTCCGTGATGGAGGCGGCCTTCTCCAAGAACGTCCTGGACGACGGGATGAACAGCGAGCTCATCAAGCTCGGCGACAATCGCTCGGTGGTCGTGCGTATCGCCGATCAGCGTCCCGCGACCACGCTGCCGTTCGATGAGGTCCGCGATCAGGTGCGTGAGCGTTTCGTCTCGGAGCACACCGCGACCCTCGCCCGCGAGCGCGGCGAGGCGCTGGAGAACAAGCTCGCCGACGGCACCACGGCGGAGGACCTCGCTGCCGGTGGTGGCGGTGTCGACTACAAGGCGTTCGGCTGGGTCGGCCGTGACGGTGGCGGCGGGCTACCGCGTGCGGTTACCGACCGGCTCTTCCGTATGGCCCATCCCGGGGACGGCGGGACGACTCGTGCCGGGGTCAGCCTGGCGGACGGCGACTACGCGGTGGTCCTGCTGAGCGGTGTGCGTGACGGCAGCCTGGATGACGTGCCCGATGCGCAGCGCGAGCAGCTGCGTCAGCGTCTGGGGCAGCTCGATGCGGCCAGTGTCGGTTCGGCCCTGGTCGAGGCGTTGCGCGCCGAGACGGACGTCACCATCTACGAGGACCGCCTCTAGGCCGGGGACTCACTGCCGGCCGTCCAGCGCGGCGCCGGGGTTCCGGCACCGCGCTGGGTATGCCTTACTCGAACTCGGCGCCGGACAGTGCCACGGCGTGGAAACCCGCATCCACGTGGACCACCTCGCCGGTAATGCCGGAGGCGAGGTCGGAGCACAGGAACGCCCCCGCCTTGCCCACGTCCTCCGGGGTGACGTTGCGCCGCAGCGGTGCCGCCTGGGCGTTGTAGTCCAGCATCTTGCGGAAGTTGCCGATCCCCGAGGCCGCCAGGGTGCGGATGGGGCCGGCGGAGATGGCGTTCACCCGCGTACCCTCCGGGCCGAGGTCGTAGGCCATATAGCGCACCGACGCCTCCAGCGCCGCCTTGGCCGGCCCCATGACGTTGTAGTTCGGCAGGGCGCGTTCACCGCCGAGGTAGGTCAGGGTCAGCAGGCTGCCCTGGCGGCCCTTCATCATGGGCCGTGCCCGCCTGGCCAGCGCCACGAAGCTGTAGGCGGAGATGTCCTGGGCGGTGCGGAAGCCCTCGCGGGTGGTGTTGTCCACGAACGAGCCCTCGAGCTCCTCGCGGGGCGCGTAGCCCACCGCGTGGACCACGATGTCCAGGCCGTCCCACTGGCGCTCGAGCTCGGCGAACACCGCCTCGATATCCTCGTCACGGCTGACGTCCAGCGGCAGCACGATACTGCTGCCACACGCCTGCGCACACTGCTCGACCCGCGGCTTGAGCTTGTCGTTCTGGTAGGTCAGCGCGATTTCCGCACCCTGCTCGGCCATGGCCTCGGCAACCCCCCAGGCGATGGAGCGGTTGCTCGCCACGCCGACGATCAGTGCCTTCTTGCCATCGAGAAAACCCATCGGCTCGTCCCTAGTCTCTGTCTGAAGTGATAGCCCACCCCGGCCGCGCCGGCGGCCGGGGTCCCGCAGGGGAATGGTACACGAGCGTGGCGGCCGCGGGGTGGGGCGAGTGTTGGCGCCTCGTGATGGAGTGCTACTATGCCCGGCAATGTGTCCGTGAGGAGTCCTCGCCGATGAAGGTCCTGGCGAAGCTGTGTGCCGGCGTACTCGTGCTCGCTGCCGCACCGGCCGCGATGGCCGCGCATGCCGTGGCCATGTACGGCAGCCCCAAGTATCCGTCCGGATTCGAGCATTTCGATTACGTCAACCCGGATGCCCCCAAGGGCGGCACGCTGCGGCTGGCGAACACCGTCGCCGCGACCTTCGACAGCCTCAACCCCTTCATCCTCAAGGGTAATCCGGCGGCGGACCTCACCCGGACCTACGACACCCTGACCGTGCGCTCGCTGGACGAGCCGTTTACCGAGTACGGGCTGGTGGCGAAGGACATCGAGATCGCCCCGGATCGCACCTGGGTGCGTTACCGCCTGCGCAAGGCGGCGCGCTTTCACGACGGCGAACCCATCACCGCCGAGGACGTGGCCTTCAGCTTCCGCATCCTCAAGGAGAAGGGGCATCCCCAGTACCGCTCCTACTACAAGGATGTCACCGGCGTGGACGTGGAGGATGCGCACACGGTGACCTTCCATTTCGCCAGCGGAGACAACCGCGAGCTGCCGCTCATCCTCGGTCAGCTCCCGATCCTGCCCAAGCACTACTGGGCGGAGCGTGATTTCGACAAGACCACGCTGGATCCGCCGCTAGGCAGCGGCCCGTACCGCATCGCCGAGGTCGATCCCGGCAAGCGTATCGTCTATGAGCGCGTGGACGACTACTGGGCGAAGGACCTGCCCGTGAACCGCGGGCGCTACAACTTCGAGCGCATCAGCTACGACTACTACCGCGACGCCACCGTCGCGGTGGAAGCGCTCAAGGGCGGGGCCTACGACATGCGCATCGAGAACGTGGCCAAGAACTGGGCCACCGCCTACAACATCCCCGCGCTGGAGGAAGGGCGGCTGGTCAAGCAGTCCATCGACCATAACCTGCCCTTCGGCGTGCAGGGGTGGTTCTTCAACACGCGCCGGCCTGTATTCCAGGACCCCCGGGTGCGTGAGGCCATCGGCTACGCCTTCGATTTCCAGTGGACCAACCGCAATCTGTTCTACGGCGCCTACAAGCGCCTGGACAGCTATTTCGCGAACTCCGAGCTGGCCGCACGGGGCAAGCCCTCAGGGGCGGAGCTGAAGCTCCTGGAGCCATGGCGCGACCAGCTTCCCGAGCGTGTGTTCAGCAAGGCCTACACGCCGCCGAGTACCGCCGGCGAGGGCGGCCTGCGGGATAACCTGCGCCGCGCGGTGGCGCTGCTGAATGATGCCGGCTACGCCATCCGCGACGGGCGCATGGTCAACGAGGATACCGGCAAGCCGCTGTCCTTCGAAATCCTGCTCGACAGCGCCTCGATGGAGCGGGTCACGCTGCCCTTCGTGAAGAACCTCGAGCGGCTGGGGATCGACGCCAGCGTGCGGACGGTGGATCCGACCCAGTACCAGAACCGGGTCCAGCGCTTCGAGTACGACATGATCGCCGAGCGCATCGCCCAGTCGCTCTCTCCGGGTAACGAGCAGCGTGCCTACTGGGGCTGCGAGGCGGCGAAGACGCCGGGCAGTCAGAACTATGCCGGCATTTGCAGCCCCGCGATCGACGCGCTCGTCGACAAGGTCATCCATGCGCCCGACCGCGAGGCGCTGGTCACGCGTACGCGGGCGCTGGACCGGGCGCTCCTGTGGGGGTTCTATGTGGTGCCCCACTGGTACTCCGGCAGTTTCCGGCTGGTCTACTGGGACAAGTTCGGCCAGCCCGCCAGGAACCCGCCCTACGGACTGGCGCTGGACAGCTGGTGGGTGAATCCGGAGAAGGCGGCGGCACTGTCGCAGTGACGGCCGGGCAGGGAACCAAGGAGGTGCGAGCATGTCGGACGCACTGATGCACGGCGCGGAACGCATCACCGAGCGGGTCCGGGAGCGGGCCAACGCGGCCAACGTGGCCCTGCTCTCGGTGTTCTGGAACGGCGATGAGGGCCTGCGCGGCGACGCCGACCTGCAGACCCTGTTCATCGAGGGTGTGGAGAAGACCGCACGCGTGGCGCTGACCAGCGACCAGGTCAGCGGCGCCAGCGAGGGCGGCGTGACCCCCGACGTGGACGCGCTGCTCGAGGAGGCGCTGAACAGTATTCACGTGCCGGCGGCGCCGTCGCCGCCGGAGGGGGGAGCCGGCTGAGGGGATGCCCGCCTATATCGCGCGACGCCTGCTGCTGATGATCCCGACCCTGCTCGGGATCCTGCTGCTGAACTTCGTGATCGTTCAGTTCGCCCCGGGTGGCCCGGTGCAGCAGATCGCCGCGCAGGTGCGCGGCACCACCGATCTGAGCACCAGCCAGTTCGCCGGCAGCAGCGGCGATACCCGTGGCGGGGACGGCAGCGACACCGGCTCGGGTTACCGGGGTGCGCAGGGGCTGCCGCCGGAGCTGATCGAGGAGCTGCGCCATCAGTTCGGCTTCGACCGTCCGGCCTACGAGCGCTTCCTCAAGATGGTGGGCGACTACCTGCGGCTGGATTTCGGCGAGAGCTTCTACCGTGACCGCAGCGTGCTCGATCTGATCATCGACAAGCTGCCGGTCTCCATCTCGCTGGGGTTGTGGACGACGCTGATCGTGTATCTCGTCTCCATCCCCCTGGGGATCCGCAAGGCGGTGCGCGACGGCAGCCGCTTCGACGTGTGGACCTCCGGCGTGGTGATCGTCGGCTACGCGGTGCCGGGGTTCCTGTTCGCCATCCTGCTGATCGTGCTATTCGCCGGCGGGACCTACCTCGACTGGTTCCCGCTGCGCGGACTGACCTCGGAGAACTGGGCCGCACTGTCGTGGCCCGCGCGCATCGCGGACTACTTCTGGCACATCACCCTGCCGGTGATCTCCATGGTCATCGGCGGCTTCGCGAGCCTGACCATGCTCACCAAGAACTCCTTCATGGAGGAGGTGCACAAGCAGTACGTGGTCACCGCGCGGGCCAAAGGGGTGAGCGAGCGCCGGGTGCTCTACGGGCACGTCTTCCGCAACGCCATGCTGGTGGTCATCGCGGGGATGCCCGCGGCGTTCGTGAGCATCCTGTTCACCGGCGCGATGCTGATCGAGGTGATCTTCTCGCTGGACGGGCTCGGCCTGCTCGGATTCCAGTCGGTGGTCAACCGCGATTACCCCGTGGTGTTCGGGACACTGTTCATCTTCACGCTGCTCGGGCTGATCCTGAACCTGATCGGCGATCTCACCTACGTGCTGGTGGACCCGCGCATCGACTTCGAGACCCGGGAGGGCTGAACGCATGCAGCGGCGAAAGGCATGCCCGGGGGCAGACAGCGGCCGTGCTGCACGGCCATCGGGGGGGGCATGCGCGGATCGCGCCTGAGCCCGATCAACCGCCGGCGCTGGCAGCAGTTCCGGCGCAACCGCCGCGGCTGGTACTCGCTGTGGCTGTTCATGGCGCTGTTCGTGCTGACCCTGTTCGCCGAGGTCATCGCCAACGATCAGCCCCTGTTCGTGTGGTACGACGGCGCCGCGTATTTCCCCGTGGTGGCGGACTATCCCGAGACCACCTTCGGCGGCTTCCTGCCCACCACGGCGGACTACCGCGATCCCGCCGTGCAGGAGCTGATCGAAGCGAGGGGCTGGATACTGTGGCCGCCGATCCCCTACAGCTACGACACCATCAACTACGATCTGCCGGTCCCCGCGCCGGCGCCGCCGAGCGCGGACAACTGGCTCGGCACCGACGACCAGGGCCGGGATGTCGCCGCACGGCTGATCTACGGCTTTCGCATCTCCGTGCTCTTCGGCCTGCTGCTGACACTGACCAGCTCGGTCATCGGTGTCGCCGCCGGCGCCGTGCAGGGGTATTTCGGCGGCTGGACGGACCTCCTCGGCCAGCGGGCGATCGAGATCTGGTCCGGGCTGCCGGCGCTGTACGTCATCATCATCCTCTCCAGCTTCGTGCAGCCCGGCTTCTGGTGGCTGCTGCTGATCCTGCTGCTGTTCAGCTGGACCCAGCTGGTCGGGGTGGTGCGCGCGGAGTTCCTGCGCGTGCGCAACTTCGACTACGTCAAGGCCGCCCGGGCACTGGGCGTCTCCGACGGGGTGATCATCGCCCGGCACGTGCTGCCCAACGCCATGGTCGCCACCATCACCTTCGTGCCCTTCGTGATGACCGGTGCGATCACGGCGCTCACGTCGCTGGACTTCCTCGGATTCGGGATGCCGCCGGGGGCGCCGTCGCTGGGTGAGCTGCTGGCCCAGGGCAAGGCCAATCTCCAGGCCCCGTGGCTCGGTATCACCGCGTTCGTCGCCCTGGCGGTGATGCTCTCGCTGCTGGTGTTCATCGGCGAGGCCGCCCGGGACGCCTTCGATCCGCGCAAGACCCTGCAGGGGGGCATGGATGGCTGACGTCCCCCTGCTCGCCATCGAGGGACTCCAGGTTGCCTTCGGCCGGCAGGTCGTGGTTCACGGCGTCGACCTCACGGTTCGCGGCGGCGAGACCCTCGCGCTGGTGGGGGAGAGCGGCTCGGGCAAGTCGGTGACCGCCATGTCCGTGCTCGGGCTGCTGCCGTATCCCCATGCCAGCCACCCGGCGGGGCGCATACGCTACCGCGGCGGGGACGTCCTGGGGGCCGACGACGCGCGCCTGCGGCAGATGCGCGGCGGCGAGGTCGGCATGATCTTCCAGGAACCGATGACCTCGCTGAACCCGCTGCACACCGTGGAGAAGCAGATCGGCGAGAACCTTGCGATCCACCGCGGACTGCGCGGTGCGGCCATGCGCAGGCGGGTGCTGGAGCTGCTGGAGCTCGTTCGTCTGCCGGATCCCGAACGCCGCCTGGGGGCCTATCCCCACCAGCTCTCCGGCGGCCAGCGCCAGCGTGTGATGATCGCCATGGCGCTTGCCAACGACCCGGCACTGCTCATCGCCGACGAACCCACCACGGCCCTGGACGTGACCATTCAGGCCGAGATCCTCGACCTGCTCGCCGACCTCAAGGCGCGGCTGGGCATGGCGATGCTGTTCATCAGTCACGACCTCAACGTCGTGCGCCGCGTGGCCGACCGGGTGGCCGTGATGAAGGACGGGCGGGTGGTGGAGCAGGGGCTGGCCGATTCCGTGTTCACGGCGCCGCGGCACGACTACACCCGTGCCCTGCTGGCCGCGGAGCCCTCCGGCCGGCCCGAGCCGGTGGCCGCCGACGCCCCGACCGTGCTCGCCGCCGAGGACGTGCGCGTGTGGTTCCCGATCCGCGGTGGGCTGCTGCGGCGGGCGCGGGACCACGTCCGTGCGGTGGACGGGGTGTCGCTCAGCGTGCACCGGGGGGAGACCCTGGGGATCGTCGGTGAGAGCGGCTCGGGCAAGACCACCCTGGCGTTCGCGCTGCTGCGCCTGCAGCCCGCCACCGGGCGGGTGATCCTGCTCGGCGACGACATCTCGCGCCGCCGTCCCCGTGCCCTGCGGCCGCTGCGCCGACGCATGCAGGTGGTCTTCCAGGACCCGTACGGCAGTCTCAATCCGCGTCTGTCGGTGGCGCAGATCGTTGCCGAGGGGTTGAGCGTGCACCGCCTCGCCCGGGACGACGCGGAGCGCGAGCGCCTGGTCGCGGAGGCGCTGGAGGAGGTGGGGCTCGCCCCCGAGCTGGCCGGGCGCTTCCCCCACGAGCTCTCCGGCGGCCAGCGCCAGCGGGTCGCGCTGGCGCGCGCGGTAATCCTCAAGCCGGACCTGATGGTGCTCGACGAGCCCACCTCCGCGCTGGACCGCACCGTGCAGTCGCAGCTGGTCGCGCTGCTGCGGGACCTCCAGGCCCGGCACGGACTGGCGTTCCTGTTCATCAGCCACGACCTGGCGGTGGTGCGGGCCATGAGTCACCGTATCCTGGTGATGAAGGACGGCACCGTGGTAGAGGCGGCGGAGACCGAGGCGCTGTTCCAGCGTCCCGGCGAGACCTACACCCGGCGGCTCATCGAGGCGGCACTGGGACCCGCGTGAGCCGCCGCGTTCTGATATCCTTGCGGCGTTTGGCCCGCTGACGGAAACCTACCCCCATGGACCCGGTCATCGCCCTGGTGGGGCGCCCCAACGTGGGCAAGTCCACCCTGTTCAACTACCTCACCCGGAGCCGCGACGCCCTGGTCGCCGACTACCCGGGGCTCACCCGCGACCGCCAGTACGGCCTGGGCCGCGTCGGCGGGCGTGCCTATATCGTTGTCGACACCGGCGGCATCGGCGAGGACGAGGCCGGCATCAACGAGGGTATGCAGGGGCAGGCCCGCCAGGCGGTGGCCGAGGCGGATGCAGTACTGCTGCTCGTCGACGGCCGCACCGGGCTGACGGGCGCGGACGAGACCCTGGCCGCGACCCTGCGCCGGGCGGGCAAGAGCGTCTGGCTGGTGGTGAACAAGACCGACGGGGTCGATCCCCGCCTGGCCGTCACGGATTTCCACACCCTCGGTGTCGGTGAGCCCCGCGCCATTGCCGCCGCCCACGGCCGCGGCGTGCCCGCGCTGATGGACGAGGTGCTCGCCGCGCTGCCCGCCGAGGGCGCCGGCGACCATCCGCCGGTGGACGAGTCCCCGGACGCCATCCGGGTGGCCGTGGTCGGGCGCCCGAACGTGGGCAAGTCCACGCTCATCAACCGCATCCTCGGCGAGGACCGGGTGCTGGTCTACGACATGCCCGGCACCACGCGGGACAGCATCTTCATCCCCTTCGAGCGCGATGGACAGGCCTACACGCTCATCGACACCGCCGGGGTGCGCCGCCGTGCCCGGGTCCACGAGGCGGTGGAGAAGTTCAGTATCGTCAAGACGCTGCAGGCCATCGAGGCCGCTCACGTGGTGGTGATGGTGGTCGACGCCCAGGGGCTGGCCTCCGAGCAGGACGCCCACCTGATCGGCCACGTGCTCGAGGCGGGGCGGGCCCTCGTGCTTACGGTGAACAAGTGGGATGGCCTCGATGAGGGCCACCGCAACGAGGTCCGGCGCTCGCTGGACGTCAAGCTCGGCTTTCTCGACTTCGCGCGGGTGCACTTCATCTCCGCGCTTCACGGTACCGGCGTGGGGCTGCTCTACGACGCCATCGGCCAGGCTTACGCCGCGGCCATGGCCGAGCTGGAGACGCCCCGGCTCAACCAGATCCTCGCCGACGCCACCGCTGCCCACGCGCCGCCGCTGGTGCGCGGGCGCCGGGTAAAGCTGCGCTACGCCCACCAGGGCGGGCGCAACCCGCCAGTGATCGTCATCCACGGCAACCAGACCGCACGACTGCCGGAGGCCTACCGGCGCTACCTCTCCAACACCTTCCGCCGGGAGCTGGACCTGTGGGGCACGCCGCTGCGCCTGGAGTTCCGCACCGGCGACAACCCCTACGCCGACCGGGCCAACACGCTGTCCGCGCGCCAGCGCGCCCGCCGCCGGCGGCTGATGCAGCACGTCAAGCGCCAGAAGTCCAAGCGCGGCGGCAAGGGGCGGTGACCGGGCGGCGCGGCGCTAGCGTTTTCGCCCGCCGATGATCTTCGCCCGTAGCGTGTCGCCGTGGGCTGCGCCCAGGGACTGCACGCGCTCCAGCAGACCCTCGCTCAGGCGGTGACCGGCCGGGATGAGCAGCAGTCCCTCCGGCGTGGTCAGGTCCTTCGCCAGCACCATGCCCGGGCGGAGCTCCGAGATCGGGACCCCCTCCTGGCCGGCATCGTCGCCCTCCGACTGGAGGTCGTGCCAGCGCAGGAAGGCGTTCACGGCGCGGGGGTCGAAGCGCCCGCCGCGCTCGCGCTGCAGCAACGCCCGGGCGTCCGCCTCGCTGAGCCGGCGTGGGCGGATGTGGCCGTGCATGGCCTCGTCGAAGACGTCGATGACGGCGAGCATGCGTGCCGCCACGGGGATCGCGTTGCCCTTGAGCCCGTCCGGGAAACCCTTGCCGTCGTAGCGCTCGTGGTGGTGGCGCACGATGCTCGCCGCCTCCCCGAGCGGCGCGCTGTGGGCGAGCGCGTCGGCGATGACGACCGGATGCCTCCTGAACGACTCGATGGCCGACTCCGGCAGACGCGACTCCGGCGTGCGCTGAATGGACTCCGGCAGGGTCGCTTCGCCGACGTCGTGCAGCCGTGCCGCCAGTGTCGCCTCGATCACACGGGACTCGCTGAGCTTGAGATGACGGCAGAACCCTTCCATGAGCGTTGCCACGCGGTCCCCATGGCCCTGCTTGGCGGCGGTTTCCAGGGTGTACAGGCCCTCGGCGAGGGTGCGCGCGGCTTCGGGGATGGTCTCCGCCGGCGGCTGCTCGGTGGCGATATCCCGGTCGAGGCGTTTGCCCTCGGCGTTGCTGATGGCGGCGACGAGGGTCGCGTGAAGCTCGTCCGCGGACCAGGGCTTCTCCACCAGGGCGTGGATGCCCGCCTCGTTGATCGCGCGCAGGCTGGTCGCATAGTTGCCGTACGCGGTGAGCAGGATGCGCGGTACCGAGGGCGCGCGGGCGGCGAAATCGATAAGCAGGTCCACGCCGTTCTCGTCGGCAAGGCGGTAGTCGCAGATGATCGCGGCCAAGGATTCCTCGTCGAGCACCGCCTTCGCCTCCGCACCGGAGTTTGCGCCGCGCATGGCGTAGCCGCGGCCGATGAGCTCCCGGCGCAGGGCGGTGAGCACGTGGGGCTCGTCGTCGACGCACAGCACGGTGTGACCGGATCCGGTCTCCGGCGCGGCCGTGTCATCGCTCATCGTCGTGCTCCTCCTCCGTGGTGTCGCCCTCTGAGCGCAGGGCGTTGGCCTCCGCCTCGTCGCGCTCGCGTTCCAGCTCGCTGATGCGCTGCTGCATGGTGATCGCCTGGGCCGCGAAGCGGTCGACTGTCTCCTCCAGCGAGGAGATCGCCTGGCGCTGGTTCTCGTAGGCCTCGGCCTGGCTCATGAGCTTGCGGATCTGGCGGCGGTTGCGGTAATTCTCGTTCTGGAACAGCGTCAGCGATTGCTCGGATTCCTGGATCTGGCGTTCGAGCTTGGCGATGCGGGCGAGGTACTCGCGTTTCTGCTGTTCCTTCTCCTGCTCGGAGCTCTCGAGCTGGGTCCGCAGCTCGCGGATGACGGTGCGCTGCTGGTCGAGTGAGTTGACGATGCGCCGGTACTCGGTGTCCATGCGCTCGGTGCTCTGCTCGATCAGCTGATCCCGCCGGCGGAGACTGTGCGGGCGGGTCGGGCGCTGCACGCCGGCGGCGGGCCGTGCCTCGAACGGGGCGATGTCGCCCCGGTCCATGTACTCGTCCAGGGGCTGGCGGCTGTGCTCGTAGTGAGCCAGGTGCTCGTCTAGACGTCGCCCCAGGGCGCCCTCGTCACCGAACTCGGCCCGCAGGGCATGGCGCATCTCGGCGTTCGCGCGGCGCTCGACGACGTTGGCGCTGTGCATCTCGTTGAAGCGCTCGCGGTATCCTTCCAGGGCGCCGATGCGTTCCTGCAGCCGCTGGACCTCCACGGCCTGGTTGTGCGCCGCCCAGGGGTCATTGCCGCCACTGTCCGGCAGCGACGCGGTCTCCGTATGCGAGCGTTCCCGGGATGACTCCGCGCGGCTGGCGCGCATGGCCGTGGTAATCGCCTTCTCCACCCGGTCCCAGAGGCGGATATCGCGCTCCACGGATTCCTGATGCGTGCGCCAGTAGGCCTCCGGTGGCGCCTCCAGACTGGTGAGCTGGGATTGCAGGAGCGCGTAGCGCATCTGCAGGCAGACCAGCTCCGGGTCACCGGTATCGTCGATGTGGGCCAGCCGGTGCAGCTCCGCGGGCGCGCCCTGCCAGCCCTTGCGGAAGCGGTGTACCAGCCGTTTGACGGCCTCGTGGAGAAACGCGGAGAAGGCCTCGACGTCTTCCGCAGGCGCAACGCCCTCCGCTTGCAGGCCGCGGATCCGGCGGCGCTGGCGGCGGTAGAGCACGGCGAGGACGACGACGGCCACCAGCAGGATGTAGATGACCTCTGCCAGCACGACGACGATGCTGATCCAGATGTTATCCCCGAGATTCATGGGCCTGCCCCGTTTTTGCTGCGCTTTTCCCGGGCGTGAGCCGGCCGGCGGCGGGTGGCGGTCGTCGTGTGAAAAGGCTTTGCCAATACCGGTTCGGCAGCCCATTATCTGCACAATGTGAGAACGCCGCCAACCGGGGCGCGATATGATGCCAAGCTCCTTTCTCCCCGGCCTGCGCGGGCTGACCGGGCGCCTGTTCCGTGTCCTTTCGGGCCCGCGGCGACGCTCGTCCCGGCTCAGCGACGAGATGGCGCGCTCGTGCCTCGTCGATCAGATCGCCACGGTAGCCGCTGCGACCTCGGCCACGGAGGCCGCGGAGGCGGTCGTCGCCCGGCTCGCCGCGGCCTTCGGGCCGGGCGGTGGCGCCTGGCTCACGCTGCCGGAGGGGCGTTTTGCCGCCGGTTACACCGAGGATGATGGAGAGGGTATTCGTGCGCCGGTGCCCGGCGTCGGTGACGACTGCGAGCTGTGCCTCGTGCCCGGCCCGGCTTACCGGGGCGGGCCGGGGGAGCATCTGGCGGCGCTGGTGACCGCTACCGCCGATCTGGTCGGTCTGTTCCGCCGTGGCGAGGCCCACCGTCGGGCCCGTGCGGCGGATGAGGCGTACCTGCGGGTTATCGCCTCCACCGCGGAAGAGGGCATATGCCGGGTCGCCCTCGACGGCCGGGTGCTGGATGCCAACGAGGCGTTCGCCCGGATGTACGACTGCCGGCTCGAGGAGTTGATCGGGCACTGCATCATGGAGTATCTGCCGCCGCAGATCGCCGAGCGCATACGTACCGGCCTGGCGGCGCGTGCCGAAGGCCGTAGTGAGCGTTACGAGCTCCACCTCCATCCCGATACCCCGCAGGAGCGCTGGCTGATGGTCTCGGCCTCTCCGGTCCGTGGACCCGACGGCCGGGTCGAGAGCGCCTTCGCCATGGTCACCGACATCACCGCGCTCAAGCTCGCGACCCGCGAGGCAGAGCAGGCGCGGGAGCGCGCCGAGGCCCTGCAGGCCGAGATGCTGCGTACGGCCAAGCTTGCGGCGGTGGGGCAGATGGCCGCCGGGGTCGCCCACGAGATCAACAATCCGATCGGTTTCGTGCGTTCCAACCTGGGCACGCTGCGTGAGTATGTCGGCGTGCTCGAACAGGCCGCGGCGGGTGACGACGATGTCTCGCAGGAGAAGCTCGCCTTCGTGCGCGAAGACATCCCGGAACTGCTCTCCGAGAGCGAGGCGGGCATACAGCGGGTCGCCGACACCGTGCGCACGCTGCGCGGTTTCGCCCGTGACGACAGCGGGGAGTGGACGGGTGTCGACCTCAACGAGGTGGCGGTGAATGCGCTGCGCATTGCCGGGCCGCGCCTCAAGGGGCGGGCGCGAACGCTGCGCGAGTTCTCCGCCGTGCCGACGGTGCGGGGATCGCCGGTGGAGCTCTCCCAGGTGCTCGTGAACCTGCTTATCAACGCGGCCAACGCCCTGGATGGCCACGGCACCATCCGTGTGGTGACGCGGTGTGAGGGTGACGAGGCGGTGCTCGAGGTCGCCGACGACGGCCGCGGGATGAGCGAGGAAGAGCGCGTGCGGGTGTTCGAGCCCTTCTACAGCCGTTCCGGCCAGGAGGGCACCGGTCTCGGGCTGTCCATCGTGCAGAACATCGTCGAGCGTCACGGCGGGCGGATCGAGCTTGCAAGCGAGCTGGGTGCGGGCAGCCGTTTCAGTGTCCGTCTGCCGGCAGCGGCGGACGTGGAGCCGGCCGTGGAGGCGCCGGGCGGGTGAGCGCGGACGGTACGTATCAGCCCTCGTCATCATCGCCCTCGTGCGGGCTGGTGGAATCGCCGTCGAGATACCGTGCGTGGATGCGGGGCGCCGGCGCCGGGCGGTGGAAGTAGTACCCCTGCAGGTAGCGACACCCCAGCTCGCGCAGGTACAACGCCTGTTCGTGCGTCTCCACCCCCTCGGCGACGACTATCAGGTCGAGCTCGCCGGCGAGGGCGATGATGCCGCGGACTATGGCCTCGCTGGCCTCGTTGTCGTGCATTCGCGCGATGAACGTGCGGTCTATCTTCAGGCCGTCGATCTCCAGCTCCGCCAGGTAGCTGAGTGACGAGTAACCGGTGCCGAAGTCGTCGATGAGCACCCGCACGCCGGCGGCACGCAGCCGGTGAATGCACGGCACCACGGTGCCCTGGTTGCTTACCAGGGTGTCCTCGGTGATCTCCGCGACCACGTTTTGCGGGTCGATATTGAAGCTCTCCAGGCGTTCCAGGAGGCGGTCCGCCATGTCCGGGGCACCGAACTGTTCGCCTGAGAAGTTGATACTGATGGACAGTTCCGTCCCGCGGCTCCTGAACCAGCGCCGCCAGTCGAGGCAGACGTTCTCCACGACGACGTTGGAGAGCTCGCGCATCAGCCCGGCCTCTTCGGCGACGGGCAGGAAGTCTCCGGGGGGGACGACCCGATCCGGGTGGCGCCAGCGCACCAGTGCCTCGAAGCCGACCACGGCGAAGTCCCGGCTGCGCACCACCGGCTGGTAGTAGTTGGTCAGCTCCGCGGTCTCCATGGCCAGTCGCAGCTGGGCGGCGATCTCGATGAACTGCCGCGCCCGGTCGCCGAGCTCGTCGGTGTAGAAGCAGTAGCCCTGGGTGTCGAGCCGTTTCGCCTCGCTGGCCGCGGCCTCGGCGCTGCGTAGCAGCTCGCTGTCGGTGAGCCCGCAGCTCGGGTAGGTGCCGATGCCCACGCCGGAACCGAGAGTGATCGTGGTCCCCTGCAGGGTCAGCGGCCGGGCGACGGCGTCATTGATGGCCTGGGCGGTCAGCGCCGCATCCATCGGGTGGGAGATCTGGTCCAGGCACACGAGGAAGCTGTCGCCGGTGTGCCGGGCGACTTCGCCCTCGTCGTCCACCACGGTCTGGAGGCGTTCGCCTATGGCCTTGAGGACGGCATCGCCGAAGGCGTGACCGTAGGACTCGTTGATCGGGCGGAAATGGCGCAGGTTCACCGCCAGAACCGCGCAGATGTCCTTCTCCGGATCGAGGGCCCCGAGGCGGCGTTGCAGGGTGGCGGTAAAGCCTTCCCGGTTAGGCAGGCCGGTGACCGAGTCGAACGTGGTGAGCACGTTGATACGGTGTTTGTAGGCCTCGATCTCGGCGCAGTCGTAGAAGCAGCAGATGTAGCTGCAGTCGGGGCCATCCTCTCCCACCCGGGTGATGGTGCCCGCCAGCCGCAGGGGCGAGCCGTCGCTCGTCCGGGAGCTGACACTGCCGTGCCAGACGCCGTACTGCGCCAGGCGGTCGTCCATGGCCTGGCGTTCCCGGGGGTGGCCGTCAAGGAGCTCCCGGAAGGGGACGAGCCGGCCGGTCACCGCCTCCGCGGAGCGGCCGGATATCTCCTCGAAGGCGTTGTTGACCGCCATTACCCGCCAGTCCGAGTCGAGTATGGCGACGGCGTTGGTGATGCTGTTGAGGGCGAGCTGGGCCTTCTCGCGTTCCTGTTCCGCGATGATGGTCTCGGTGATGTCGCGGATGACCATGACGTTACGGGGGGCACCGGCGCTGTTACGGTACAGCGCGCTGGTCAGTGCCAGGGTGATCTTTGCGCCGTCCGCCCGGCGTGCGGGGACACGGGCGCGCACGCTACGGTGCCGCCGGCGCCGTTCCAGCAGGTCGGTGATCGCGGGATCGGTCTCGTCGACGACGAGCCCGGGTCCGTTCGAGACCAGTGTCTCCTCCGGGTAGCCGAGGATGCGGCAGGCGGCCGGGTTGGCGCTCAGGATGCGCCCGTCCCGGGCGGTCGTGACGATGCCGTCGGCGCTGTGCTCGATCAGCAGGGCGTATTCTCCCGCGAGGTCGCGTCGGGCGAACTCCGTGCGCAGGGCGTGGTAGACCGGGACCCCGGTGGCAAAGGCGAGATACACCAGGGCCAGGGGGATGAAGAACAGGGTGGTGGGCAGCCCCCAGGGCGCGCCGATCCCGTCGAGCCCGAGGGCCAGCCATCCCACCACGCACACCGCGGCATACGCGAGCGCAAGCACCGACGCCGTAATCACTGGATGAGGCCCGGGGGCGCCGCGTTTCAGGGCAGGCTTTTCGCGCCGCATCGTGCCTCCCTCCGATCATGCAGGGGTGTAGGGAATGTTGATTCTGGCCCGCGTTTCAAGCCGTTGTCGCCGGTTGGTCAATATTCATTCATATTGTGACGTTTGTCACGTAAATTCAGCATCCGGAATGGATGCCGCCTAGCCTGGCTGTGCTGGCCGGTGCCTGTTGCGCGTGCGAGACTGAAAAGATGACCGGTCTATGCCAAATGCCAGGGGAGAGACCCGCCGTGCCATCCCAAAGCCCGCCCTTTTCCGACCATCCCCGATGCACGGTGACCGGTGAGCCGCGTCACGTGGGGGTCGAGATCGAGCTCGCGGGCCTCGGGGTCGAGGCACTGTCTTCGCTGGTCGCCGCCAGTGTCGATGGCCGCGTGGAACGTCTCAGCCGCTACGAGCACCGCATCATCGGCGATGCCCGGGGTGACTGGGGCGTGGAGCTGGATTTCGCGTTCCTCAAGCGACGGGGACGGCGTTCGGGGAATGACGGTGTCCCTGAAGATGCCCTGGAGGCGATGATCCGGCTGGGCGCGGAGCAGCTCGTGCCGGTGGAGGTGGTCTCGCCGCCGCTGCCCATCGACGAGCTCGGCGGGGTGGACCGCCTCATCGAGTCGCTGCGCCGGGCCGGGGCGCGGGGTACGGGGGACGGGCTGACCTATGCCTTCGGGCTGCAGCTCAACCCCGAGCTGCCGGCACTGGATGCGACCACCGTGACCCGCTATCTGCAGGCGTTCCTGTGTCTGCACGACTGGCTCAAGGAGCGCGCCCGGGTGGATCTTACCCGGCGGCTGACGGCCTACATCGATCCGTTCCCGCGGGATTACGTGAGGCGGGTGATCGATCCCGGCTACACCCCGGGCCTGGCGACGCTGGCGGACGATTACCTTGCCGCGAACCCCTCCCGTAACCGGGCCCTGGACCTGTTGCCGCTGCTCGCCCATATCGACAGGGAGCGCGTGCGTGCGGCGGTCGACGACCCCCGCATCAAGCCGCGTCCGGCGCTGCACTATCGCCTGCCCAACAGTGAGGTCGGCCGGCCCGGATGGGGGATCATGGCCGCCTGGGCGGACTGGCTGGCGGTGGAGCGCCTCGCCGCCGATCCGTCACGGCTTGCCGGGGTGTGCACCGCCTACGCCGAGCACCTGGATCAACCCCTGTCCGGGCTCGTGCACCCGTGGAGCGAGCAGGCCGGTACGTGGCTGGACGTCCCCGACGCCCCCTGATCGCGGTCACCGGTCCACGGCGTGGCGGTATCGGTCCGCGCCGGTGCATCGACGTCGCCCTGCGCCTTGCCGGCGGGAGACCGGTGCACTGGCATGCCGGGAGCGTCACTGACGGCGTCGCGGTCCACGCCGTGGTGATCTCCGGCGGCCACGATGTGGACCCGGTACTCTACGCGCAGACCCCCCGGGTCCGGCCCCGCCACGATCCGGAGCGCGACGCCTTCGAGTCGGACGTCATCGCCCGCGCCCTTGCCTGCGGCATCCCGCTGCTCGGCATCTGCCGAGGGGCGCAGTTGCTCAACATCGTGCGCGGCGGCAGCCTGCACCAGAGCCTGCGTAGTCGCCGTCGGCACACCGGCAACCGACGGACCTTGCTGCCGTGCAAGAGCGTGCGTGTGGTCGCGGGCAGCACGGTCGAAGCGGTCCTCGGAACCGGGCGGTTGCGGGTGAACAGCCTCCATGATCAGGGTATCGACCGGATCGGCGAGGGGCTGCGGGTGGTGGCGACGGACCGGGACGCCATCGTCCAGGCCGTCGAACGGCCCGGTGCCCGTTTCGTCATCGGCGTGCAGTGGCATCCGGAGTTCCTGGTTTACCTGCCCTCGCAGCGGCGGCTTTTCCGTTCACTGGTGGACGCGGCCGCGGCGAGCGAGGCCGTGCCTTTCGAGACAGCGTCCCGGCCGTGAGCGGCTATCTCGGGCTTTTCGCGCTCGCCTTCCTGGCGGCCACGATTCTGCCGGCATACTCGGAGGTGCTCTTCGGGGGCATGGTTGCGGCCGGTTATGACCCGTTCGCCCTGTGGTTGTGGGCGAGCGCGGGCAATACCCTGGGGTCAGTGGTCAACTGGTTGCTGGGGCGCTATCTGCTGCACTTCCGCGACCGCCGCTGGTTTCCGTTCCCGGCCGGCGCGCTGGGGCCCGCGCAGCGCTGGTTTCAGCGCTACGGGGTGTGGTCCCTGCTGCTGGCCTGGGCCCCGGTGGGTGGGGATGCACTGACCTTCATTGCGGGCATGATGCGTGTGCGCTTCCCGCTCTTCCTGCTGCTAACGGGTATCGGCAAGGCCACCCGCTATGCGGTCCTGCTCGCCTTGATCGTCGGCGCAGGGACGGCATTCCCCGTCCCGGGCTGAGGCTGGTTCCGGACGGCGCTAACGCCGACTAACGCTCGACTAACGCACCCTCGGATACGCTGCGCTGCAGACAAGGCGTACTCCGCAGTCGGTCGTCACCGCTTTGCCGCAGGCAGCGATCGGGCCGGCCCCCAGACAGAACACGAACGGTGCCGACAGCCATGCGTTATCGAGCGAATCCGACCGTAGCCGCCTCCCGGATCGCGGCCGCCCGGGTGGGCGGCGGCTGTGCCCTGTCCCTCGCAGCGGTCGTCTCGGCGTTGGCGAGTGCGCCAGCAGCGGCCGGCAAGGACATCGTCATCACCGGGGAGACCGCCACCCGGGTGGTGCGTGACGGCGACACCACCACGGTGTCCACGGACACCGTGCGTGGGGAAAACGGCTTCAACGATTTCAAGCATTTCCGCGTGCGCCGCGGCAATACCACCAATATGAAGCTGCCGGCGGGAACCCGGCGGCTGATCAACCTCGTGCACGACAGCCGCGCGGTCGTGAACGGCGAGCTCAACGCCATCCGCAACGGCGCGGTGGGCGGCGAGCTGCTGTTCGCCGACCCCCACGGCTTCGTGGTCGGCGCGAGCGGCACGGTGAACGCCGGCAGCCTCGCGGTGGCGGCGCCCACGGCGGATTTCATGGACCGCGTGGTCGAGGACATCGACGGCGACGGCAGTGCCGTCGACGCGCTCGTGCGCGGCGCGTTCCCGGTCTCCGGCGACGGCGTCATCCGCATCGACGGCGAGGTCAATGCGGACAAGGGCGTGCGCATCGTGGGCACGCGCTACGAGCAGACCGGCACCGTGAACGCCGGGGCTGCGCCCACCGACGGCGACCGCGCCGAGGCCACGTTCCGCGCAGCGGTAAACGTCGAGGGCTTCGCCGAGGCGGACGCCTTGCGCGTGGAGGGCGGCTCGCTGGTGGCCGTGACCACCGGTGACGCGACGATCGACGGCGAGGTCATCGCGCAGGCGCGCGACGGCAACGGCGGCGGCGTGCTGGTCACCGCCGGCGGGGACCTGGACATCGGCGGCAACGCGCGCATCGACGCCGACGCCGACGGTGCGGACGGTGACGGCGGCACGGTCGGCCTGTGGGCGGACCGCAATGCGGTCATGTCGGACGGGGCGCACGTGAGTGCGGACGGTGCCGGGGCCGGCAACGGCGGGTTTATCGAGTTCAGCGCGGGCGAATCGGTCAACATCGGTGCCGTGGAGATTACTGCCCGCGCGCCGGATACCGGCACGGCCGGTACCTTCGTGGTCGATCCCGCGGACCTGACCATCAGTGGACGCGAGGACTACGACGGCACTAACGCCGAGTTCACCGCCACCAACAGCATCACCGTTGCCCAGGGGGCCGTGATCAATACCCGGGACACGGCCGGGGGTGTGTCGGACGGTACGGACCGGGATGACGCCGGCCTGTCCGCGTCCCAGGGTGATTCCGGCAGCATCTCACTGGATGCGCCCACCATCACGCTGACCGGCGACGGCACTAACGGCGCGCAGCTGCTCACCTTCGCCACCGGGAGTTACAGCGCCGGCGATGTGACGCTCACCGCCGGTGGCGACCCGGAGATCAACCTCAGCATCGACACCACGCCGACGGCGACCATCGACGTCCAGGCCGGGGCGCTGGTCGACGCCGGGGCCCGGGGCAGCGGCAGCGCGGGTGACGTGGCGCTGGTGGCGACCGCCGTGGACCGGAAGGTGTCGGGCTTCAGCCAGGTATCCGCGAACGTGGACGTGGCGGGTGAGCTCATCGGCCGTGACATCTCGGCGACCGCGGAGGCACGGTCGCTGATCAAGCTCGTCAATCTCCAGAACGCCAGCGACGTGGTCACCGAGGACATCGGCAGCGGCCGCATCGAGGCGAGCTTCGACGATGTTACCGATCTCAGCCAGCTCGGCTACGAGCTGCCCGCGTCGTTTTCCGTGGCGAAAGTGGACGCGACGGTGGACGTCACTGCCGGTGCCAGCCTCGACGCGGCGCGGAATGTCACCGTGGACGCCAACGCCACCCGGCACGTGGACACCGCGGCGGACAATGCCGTGGGCAACATGGCGCTGCCCATCGGTATTGCCGCCATGTACGGCCAGATCAGCGGCACGACCCGGGCCGAGGTCGCCTCCGGGGCGACGGTTACCGCCGGTAACGACCTCGCGGTACAGGCCCGCAGCGACAACACACTGAAGGCGGCGGCGAGCGCCAGCGGCGAGGCGACCAAGTCGGGCAGCAGCGCCGCCGGTTCCGGCTCCACCTCGTACAAGACGGCCTCCACCGTGGGCGGCGCGCTCAGTATTGGCTATGCCGATACCAGCACCGAGGCCGTGGTTCGCGGCGACCTGAGCGTGGGCCGGGATGTTGCAGTGACGGCCCGGGATCGCAACGCCTACTCGGTGAGCGCGTCGTTCATGCTGCAGTCCGCACCGGACGCGCCAACCGCCGGACTTACCGCGGCGTTCGGCGAGTTCAACGCCGATGCCGACGCCCGCCTGGGGAGCGATGTCAACGGCGTCAGGGACGTCCGGGTGACCGCGGATTCGCTCACCGACGGCAACGCCGTGTCCTCGACCGCCGGGATCGACAGCGCCAAGAAGCGGACCAACCGCGTCAGCTCAAGCGGTGGCAGCTCCCGGGCGGCCGGCGGTGTCGGCGGCGGCATCTCCGGCGGGCTCAACCAGCAGGCCGGCGGCGCCTCCGGCGGCAAGATCCAGCTCGGTGCCGCCATGGCCATCGGCCTCACCGACGTGGGCTCCGATGCGCGTATCGAGGATGGCACCACCGTGAATGCCGACGGCAGCGTCGCGGTCCAGGCCCGGACCAAGCAGCAGGCGATCCGTACCATTGCCAGCAACACCCTGGCGGTGAAGGGCGCCAGCGCCAGCGGTTCGTTGACCACGATCAGCACCGGCCTCACGGTCGCCCGTCACACCCAGCACGCGCGGGCGCTCATCGGCAACGACGCCACCGTCACCGCGGACACCGTGGGGGTGCGCTCGGAGTCGCGAACGCCGATCACCGTGGACTATCCGGATGCCTGGACCGGCCCGGAATACTGGGACTCCGCGGCGGACGTGGTCAGCAGCCTCAAGGAGACGGCCTCGGCGGCGACCGGCGTGCTCGATCTGGGTAACAGCCTGTTCTCCTCGTTCACGCAGACCGAGGCCAAGAGTGCCGGCTCCCTCGGGCTCGCCGGTACGATCAACTATTTCGGCGTCGACCACACCTCGGAGGCGTGGATCGGTGACGGTGCCAGCGTCACCGCCCGCGGCGACGGGGACGGCACCCCGGATACCTGGTCCGCGCCGCTCGTGGCCGGTTCGGACGGCACCGACTGGCAGTACGACCAGGCCATCGACGTGAGCGCCCTGTCGCATACCGGGGTGATCACCGGGGCCGGTGTGCTCAACAAGCTCACCGGCGGCTCCTCGTCCAGTGGCGGCAGCTCCTCGAGCTCGGTCGGTGTCGGCGGTGCGTTCTCCTGGATCGACCTGGATGCGACCACCAGCGCCGGCATCGCCGACGAAGCGGTCATCGACGCGGGCGGCAACGGCCTGGGCGTGAACGCCCACGCGGACGACCTCGTCGTCCAGGTCCTGCCGGCGGCGGGCAAGGGCGCGAGCATCGGTGTCTCCGGCGTGTTCGGTCTCACCCAGGTGGACAACGATACCGATGCCGTCATCGCCGACAGCGCCACGGTCGATGCCGGGCGCATCGGCGTCAATGCGGACCAGTCCCTGCAGGCCTACGGTCTCGCCGGCGCGGTGACCCTCTCCAGCAATGCCGGCGTGGGCGCGAGCGTGTTCGTCCACGACGTCGAGACGGATACCAGCGCGGCGATCGGGGATATCGGCAGTAGTGGCGACAACCTTCTGCCGCCCCCGCTGGACACCGGTGGCCTGTCGCTGCCCGACGGTGGCGGCGTGCTGACCACGGGCGATCTCGTGGTCACGGCGGACACGTCCGGTCGCGTGGTCGGGCTCGGGGTGGCCGCGGCGGTCGCCCGGCAGAAGAACTCGCAAAAGCAGGGCATGACCGGCACCCAGCGCAGTGACGCCAATAACACCAGCAGCTCGGCGCAGAGCAGCACCCAGGGGCGGGTGAGCGATCCGCAGAACGACGGCAGCAACAGCAACGGCGCCGGGAGCACGCTCAGCAACACCGGTTCCCGCCTGGAGCAGCGCTCCGGCGGCAACAACAGCCAGCAGTCCCTGTCCGGCAGCAACGGCAGCCAGCAGCGCAGCAACAGCAAATTCAGCCTGGCCTTGGCCGGCTCGGGGGTCTTCAACCGTTCCCGCATCGATACCGCGGCCGAGATCGCCAACGTCACCGTGCACGCGCCGGACAATAGCAGCGACACGGACATCACCCTGCGCGCGGTCAACAACACCGATCTCATCGGTGCGGCGGGGTCCGGCGCGCTGAGCGTGGGCGGCAACAGCTCGAAGTTCTCCTCGGCGATCGCCGGCGCGGCCGCGATCAACTGGCTCGAGAACGACACCAGCGCGCGGATGATCGACACCACGGCGGATCGCGCCGGCACCGTGAACGTGCAGGCGGCCAATGCCGGCGACCAGGTGGCGGTGGGCCTGGGTCTCGCGGTGAGTAGCGGCAGCTCGGGCAGCGCCGCCGTGTCCATCGCCGGTTCGGCATCCCTCAGCCTGGTGGACGGGAGCACCACTGCCGCCATCGATGGCAGCGACGTCACCGCCGTGGACGCGGACGGAGACGGCACCGCGCCGGACGTCACGACGGTGGCCTTCGACCGTTCGCGCATCCTGAACGGCGGCGGCGCGTTCTTCGCCGCCGCCGGCCAGCAGAGCGGCGGGTTCGGCGCTGCCGCCACCGCGGCGTGGATCGGCAACGACACCACCGCCCGTATCGGCGGGAGCGCGCTCTCCGGGTTCAACGACGTCGACGTGCTCGGGCTCTCGTCCAGCCAGATCCTGCTCGGCGCGTTCACCGCCGGCGCTGGCGGCCGGGTGGCGATCGGTGGCTCGTTCTACGGCGCCTATGTCGACAACACCCTTACCGCGGAGATCGACGAGCGCGACGGCAGCCGTGCCAGCATCAATGCCGACGGCGACGTGACCGTCCACGCGGAGGGCGTCGACGGGTTCTCGCCGCTGGCCGGGTATCTCACCGCACCGGGGGACAGCAGCGCGTGGCTCACCGGCGCCTCCGGGCTCACCGGCGACAGCCGGCTGCAGCAGGAGGTCGAGACCGACAACGACGACGGCACCGCCACGGTGTTCGACGGCGATCTCTCCGGGGAGATGATCCTCGGTGCCGCGGTCAGCGCCCAGGGCAGCACCAACGGACCGGCCGGCGGGCTCGCGTTCGGCTTCACCTACGTGGACAGCGCCTACACCGCCGTGATCGGCGACGCGGACGTCACCGCCGGCGGTGACGTCGACGTCCGCGCCGCCAACAACGCGGCGATACTCGGCATGGCCGTCGGCGCCGCCGCCGGCAACCAGGCGAGCTTCGCCGGCTCGGCGATCGCCAACGTCATCCGCGCGGACGTCACCGCGCGGGTGGGGGCCGAGCGCGACGGCCTCGCCGCCGACCAGCACCGCGCGGTGGTCAACGCCGCCCGGGTGGACGTGGACGCGGCCGCCGACGGCGAGCTGTATTCCTTCATCGGCAGCCTCTCCGCCTCCGGCAAGGTCGCCATTGGTGCCTCCCTCGGCTACAACAGCATCGGCGGTGACGTGGCGGCGCGGGTACGCGCTGCCGATATCACGACGTCCGCCTCGGCCACGGATCAGGCGCCGTGGGCGGTCTCCGTGGACGCCCGCCGACGCTCGGCGGTGCGGACCCTGGCAGTCTCCGGCGGCGCCGCGGGCAACACCTCCGTGGGTGGCTCCCTGGTGGCCAGCGACCTGGTGGGCACCACCGGCGCCACGGTCGATCAGGGCAGCGATATCGACACCGCGAGCCTGCGCGTGAACGCCACCGACGGCGGTGACCCGCTCTCCGGCATCTGGTCCTTCGCCGGACAGGTCGGCGGGGCCGGTACCGCGGCGATCGGCGGTGCGTTCTCCGTGAACACCATCGACCGGGATCAGACCGTCGCCGTCGACGACAGCGACGTCACCGCGGACGGCGACGTCCAGGTGGCCAGCGAGGCGGACGCGAACGTGCGTACCGGTGCGGTCGCCGGTGGCGCGTCCGGCAACGTCGCGGTGTCCGGGTCGCTGACCATCAACACCCTGCTGGGCGAGGAGGAGGCCCGTGTCAGTGGCAGCACGGTCAACGCCGGCGGCCTCGAGGTCGCGGCGCGCGGCGGGCGCAGCATCTGGAGCCTGGCCGGCTCGTTCTCGGCGAGCGGTAATGCCGCAGTAGGCTTTGCGGGGTCGATCAACACCATCAAGGGCAGTCGCACCGCGACGCTCACGGGTAGCACGGCGGACGTCGGCACCGGCGACGTCGACGTCGCCGCCGGCGGCTACGAGAACGGCACGACGCGCCTGGTCTCCGCGGCCGTCGCCGGCGGTGCCGCCGGCTCGGCGGCCATCGGCGGCTCGCTGGCGGTCAATACGGTGCTGCGCACCGAGACCGCGCAGGCGGACGATGCCGACGTCACCGCCGGCAGCCTGTCGGTGACCGCGAACGACGGGGCCACGGAGATCGACGCCCTGGCGGGAGCGGCGAACGCCTCCGGCAGCGCGGCCGTGGGCGCCGGGGTGACGGTCAACACCATCAAGGGCAGCCGCAGCGCCCTGCTCACCGGGAGCGTGCTCGACGTCAGCGACAGCGTGGACGTGCTCGCGCGCCAGGACGGGACCATCCGTTCCGCCGGCGTCGCCGGCTCGCTCGCGGGATCGGTGGGTGTCTCCGGCTCCAATACCACCAACATTCTTGACGGCACCGTCGAGGCGGGCGTCGAGAATACGGCCTCCAGCGACGACGGCCAGGACACCACCGTGCGCGCCACCGACGCCGCGACCATCGAGTCGCTGGCGGGGCAGGTGAGTGGCGGCGGATCGGCGGGCGTGGGTGTGGCCGCCGGGATCAACCGGATCGGCACGGCCGTCAGCGCGTATATCCGTGGCGAATCCGGCGACGGTGCCTACCGCGGCAACGACATCCGCGTGGACGCGCTTGCCCGGCCGGAGATCAAGACCGTGGCGGTGAGCGGCTCCGCCGCCGGCCAGGCCGGTGTCGCCGGCTCGGTGGCGACCAACATCGTCACTGCGACGACCAGGGCGCGGATCGAGCAGGGCGCGCACGTCGTGGCGGCCGACGACCTCGCGGTCACCGCCCGCGACCGCAGCGTCGTGCGCGTGCTCGGCGGCGCCGCCGGCTTCGGCGGCCGCACCGGGGTCGCCGGTACGGCGACCTTCAACCTCATGGAGGGCGAGACCTCGGCGGCCATCACCGGCGGCGCCACGCGGGTGTCCGCCCTGGGCGGGGACGCCGGCGACGACATCACCGTCTCCGACGGCACCATCGCCGGGGATGCGCCGGATCCGGGGGCCTGGTCCGACCCGGAGGACTTCAGTCCGGTGAACGACCTCGCCGAGAACGAGGAGGACGTCAACGGCCTGGCGGTGCGCGCGAGCAGCATCCAGCAGGTGGGCGTGCTCGGTACCGCGGTCTCGGCCACGGTCCCGCGGCTGACCGGCTCCGGCTCCGGCGCGGCGGTGGGCAACGTCAACGTGGTGGCCGGCGCGACCCGCGCGGAGATCGAGAACGCCACGATCAACGCGGCCGCCGACGGCACGCCGGCCTCCGGCGCGGACGTCACCGTGGGCGCGAGCAGCCACGTGTTCGACGTGGACTACGTCCTCGCCGCCTCGGGTGGCGGCTGGGCCGGGGTCGCGGGGGCGATGGACGCCAACGTGATCAAGCGCACCACCCACGCGGGGCTCCACGGTGCGACGGTCAACGCCGGCGACGCCGTATCGGTGGATGCCCGCTCGACCCAGGCGGTCGCCGGCTTCGCGGCCGGGGCGACCGCCGCCGGCGGGGCCGTGTCCGGCTCCGTCGCCCTCGCGGTCGCGCAGGGGAACACCGAGTCGCTGGTCGACGGCGGCAGCGACGTGGACGCCGGCGGCGACGTCTCCGTACGCTCCGAGTCGGACGTCAGCGTCGCCACCACCGGCGGCGCCGCCTCGGTGGGCGCCGTGGGGGCTGGCGCCGCCTTCGGCGTGGGGGTTACCGAGGCGACGACCGTGGCCCGCATCACCGGTGCGGGCACGCGGGTGCTCACCCCCGGGCAGGTGACGGTGGACGCGGATGCGACCACGACTCTCACCACGGCGGCCGCGGCGGCCTCACTGGCCGCCGGCGGCGCGGTCGCGGGCGCCGGCTCCCTCGGCTACGTACGCAATACCACGGAGGCCACCGTCGAGGACGCCACGGTCGGGACAGACGGCGACGCGGTGGGCGGCCTTGATGTGAACGCCGGCGACGACGTGACCCTGAACACGGTGGCGGGCGCGCTGGGTGTCGAGGTCAGCGGGGGTGCCGGTGCCGGGGCGGGCGCCGGCGTGATCCTGGTGCAGAGTGGCACGCGCGCCGAGATCAACGGTGCCGATGTCCTCGCCAGCGGCGACGTCAACGTGGATGCGCGCCGCGACGCCGACCTGTTCCTCACCTCCGTGGCCGGCGGCGCCGGCGTGAACGTGGGGCTGGCGGGTTCGGCGGGCGTCATCATCCTCGGCGACGGCACCGTGACCAGTGACAGCGAGGACTACGGCAGCCCGGACGAGGAGCTGGACAAGGGCGGCAGCGGCACGCTCTCGGAGATCGACGGCCTGACCAGCGGCGGGAAGACCGGCAATTCCTCCGGCAAGTACGACAACCCGCTCCAGGCCAATTCCGACCCGGACGCCGAGCTCGAGACCACGACCTCGGATACCCTCGCGTACGACGACGGCACCGGCGGTACCCGCGATGCCGGGACCACGCTGGAGGACAGCACCGCCTATGACACCGGCGGCCGGTACCGCAACCGCAGCGCCGACGAGACGGCCGCGCGGATCATCGCCAGCGACGTGGACGCCGGCGGCGACGTCTCCGTGACCGCGACCAATGCGACCGCCACGGAGAACATCACGGGTGCGCTGGGTGTCGGCGGCACCGTGGGCGTCGGCGTGGGCATCGGTTTCACCCGGGTCTACAGCGAGGTCACCGCCGAGATCGATGACAGCACGGTCTCCGGTGACGGGATCACCGTGAAGGCGGACGCCGACGACCTCGGCGACGATTACGCCGCGCTGCTGCATTCCTACGTGGGCTCGGTCGGCGGCTTCGGCGGTGTCGCGGTGAACATCGCCGACGCGCGGCTCGACGACACCGTGACCGCCCGGGTGCGCAACAGCACGGTCACCGGCAACGGCGGTGACCTCGACGTGATCGCAAGCGACGGCTCCAGCGTCTCCACCAGTGCCTACGGCGCGGCGCTCTCCGGCGGGATCGGCGTCGCCGCCGTCTATTCCGGCGCGAAACGCGACGGCACCGTGGACGCCTTCCTGGACGCCGACAGCCCGGTGACCGGGTTCCGCGACGTCGGCCTCAGCGCGGCGACCGACGCCGTTACCGGCGCCCGAGGATGGGCCGGTGCCGGCGGTTTCCTCGCCGGTGCCTCCGGCACCGGCGTGGTGGCGGCGGACAAGGTCGCCGCGGACGCGCGGATCAGGACGGGCACCGCCGTGAACGTCTCCGGCGGCGTCTCCGTCGACGCCTCCGCGCGCTCCCGCGTGACGGCGGATGCCCTCGGCATCGCGCTCGGCGGCTACCTCTCGGCGGCGGCATCCATTGCCGAGGCGACGGCGGGCGCCGGTGCGGTTGCCGTGGTCGAGGACAACGCCGACGTCCGGGCGGACTCCCTGGATGTCTCGGCGAGCCGCGGCACGGCGGACGCCGACGATGCCGACATCGCGGACAACGGCCTGGACGGCAGCTTTTCCTCCGACCCCGCCTGTCCGGGGGCGGGCGCCGTCGATGCCTGCGCCTTCGCCCGCGGCGCCTCCGCGGGCGGCCTGGTCGGCGTGAACGCCACCAAGTCCACGGCGACGAGCACCGGCGAGGTCCGCGCCGAGGTGGGGGATGTGACCCTGCCGGGCGCCGACGTCTCGGTGACGGCGGGCGCCACCACCGGCCAGTACAGCGAGGCCACCGGCTACTCCGTCGGTATCGTGGCCGCGGGCGCCAATCTCTCCTACGCCACGAACAGCGTCACCACCAAGGCCATCCTCGACGGGCCCGCCGGCCAGCACGGCGGTATCGGTACGCTCGAGGTCCGGGCGGTCAGCGAGAACGACGCCACCGGCCGCGCCACCGCCGGCAGCGGCGGCGTGGTCTCGGGGGCCGCCTCCAAGGTGGAAACCGACGACGAGGCCGTGACCCGGGCCAGCGTGGCGGCGGGCATCACCGACGATCCCCTGGTCAGCGACGCGCTGCGCGTGCGTGCCTACCACACCTCGCGCTACGACGGCCGGGTGGACAGCGTGCAGGCCTCCGTGGTCGGGGCGAGCGGTGCCCGCGCGGATCACGACATCACTACCGACGTCGATGCGACGATCGCCGGCGGCGCCCACCTGGCCGCCGGTTCCGCCCAGGTGACCGCGCAGACCGACGTCCGCAGGCCCAAGGATACCGACTACGACATCACCTCGGGCTCCGGCGGCGTGATCGACGCCCCGGCGGTAGAGGCGGACAGCCATATCGCGCCGCACACCGATGTCACCGTCGGCGACAACGCCGTCCTGGACGTCTACGGCGACTGGCGCGAGCCCGGTCACCGCCTGGTGCTGGAGTCCGTCAACGACGTGCAGGCCGATCAGCGGGTGAAGCTGGATTCCGGCGGGGCGATCTCCGTCGCGAAGGCGGAGTCCCTGGTGGACATGGACGGTGCGGTGGCCGGCGTCTCCGTCGGCAACGCGACCCTGGAGACGGTCGGCGACCTCGTGCTCGCGGCCTATACCACCGCCGATCTGGATGCCCGCGCGAACGTCAAGACGTACGGCGGTGCTGGCGCGGCACAGGGCAAGAGCCGCACGAAGGCGGCGGTCACCAACCGGGTGGATGTCGCGGGCGGCGCGCGCACGAAGTCCTGGGGCGACACCGCCATCTATGCCGGACGCGATGCCGACGGCACTCAGGGGCTGTTCGATCTCACCGCCCGCACCGAGCTGTGGAACAAGACCGCGTTCCCGGTGGAGACGGACCCGGTGGCGGACGCCATCGCCGATCAGTCCAACCTGATCACGCTCGCCAGCAACGCGAAGGTGCGCAGCGTGCGCGACGTCGAGCTCTACGCCGATGACGGCCGCCGCCTGCTCACCGGCTCCGGCACCGGTACGGACCTCTACCGCAAGGCCGCGGAGGACATCGCCAACGCTATCGGCGACCTGGTCGGGGCCGACGACATCTCCCTGGAGATCACCTACCAGAATACCGAGGACGCCAGCACCGACCGCGTGCAGGTCGATGGCGACGTGCTCACCGGCGTGCACTCGCATCAGACGCTGACCATCGGACGTGACTTCACCGCAACCGAGCAGAGCGACGGCATTACGTTTACCCGCGAGACGCGGGACCTAGTGAGCGAGCTTCAGGACCGCATTGACGAGCTCTACGAGTTGCTGGACAGCTACTCCGGGGTCGAGGCCGCCAAGAACTCCTACGAGGCCGAGATACGCCTGCTCGAACGTCAGGTCGCGAAACTGAGCGGCCAGAGTGAGGAGTCACCCGGTCGGAGCGGCTATGAGGTCGAGTTCATCGAGGTGGATCCGATCCTGGCCCGCCCTGGCTCCATCCATGTCATCGGTGACAGCCTCGAGGGGGGCGGCGAATTGCATGCCCCGGGTGATGCACGTATCGACATCAACAACGACAGCCCGGCGTTCCTCGACATCACCGGTCTTGAGATCCCCGGCGACGCCGGGGGCGAACTGACGTTCAACTATACCTCGGTATCCGGCAATGCCGATCTGAACAACCTCAACGCGGGCAATGGCGCGGCGTTCTCGACCATCGAGACGGCCCAGAACTCGCCGGACCCCCTGATCAGCGTTGATTCCACGTTCGAGCCGGGTCTCGACAATCCGCCACAGAACGTCACTGTGAGTAACGCCGGCACGGTGGATCCGTCGATCTACGTATCCGGCGACATTCGCAACCTTCGCGGCAAGGTCGAGATCGAGAGCAAGACCGGCAACGTCCGTGTTACCGGCAACATCCGGGCGAACACCGTGGACATCGCCGCCGGGAATTCGCTGACGCTCTCTTACGTGGATACCTTCAGGCATGTTGGCGGCGATCCCCGTTCGGGCGGCTATGGCGGGGTGCTTGTCGCGGGCAATAACCTCATTGCCTCAGCCCGGTATCTCAACCTCAACGCAACCGTCCAAAGCGGGATCCCCGAGTGGGACCTTAATCTCGACAGCAACGATCGGGCTGCGATCGACAGCTTCCGGACGAGCTACTGGTTGGCGCGGTACGCGGGTGCCAGTCCGGATCCCACCTTCACGGTGCGCGAGCGCGATAATGCGGCCGGCACGCCGTCGGTGGTCTACGACGTCCGCACCAACCGCCTGGAGCTGGGGAACGTCGAGGTCAAGGGCGGCTACATGGAGCTGTCCGGCAAGATCATGAATACCGGCAAGGGGACGTTCTGGGACACGAGTCTGACGACCTTGGGGGTGAAACACTTCAGCGATATCAATAGCGCCATTACTAATGACTCCACTGTAACGTTGGCGACGCGGTCTATTGGCTCTGACGAGGTTCGTGTTGTCTTTGATGGTGGTAGCGAGGAGTACCGCCTTGAGGGCGCGGCTGTGAGGGAGATGCCCGATTTCAACGGCAAGAAGAGCTATCTCAGCAGTGCTGGCCGGATAAACATTGAGACTGGCGGCTACAGTTTCTCTGCCAGCAATGCCAGTGACGACGCCGATATCCAGACCATCGGCAAGCTCAAGGTGCTCGACGGTTACGGCCGCATCGATATCACGAACGACACCGGCTATGACCTCCATGCCAACGCCCTGAATGCCGGTAACGATATCGAGGGCACCCTGCGGATCAACGACACGGACTCCGCCAGCGGGAACGGCAGTGCGACCACCACCCTCTACAAGCGCCTCGGTAACGACGTCCGGGTTTACAAGGAGCAGAGCGACGGCTCGATGGCCCTGGATCACACGAACCAGGACAGCCGTTCGGCGCAGTACACGCCGGACGCTCACCTCAAGTACGCCTGGCTCACCGGCACGGACTCGCGTGAGAGGCGCACGACGCGGCGCTACAGCGACACGGCGATCGGGTTCATTCCCAGTGGCGAGGCGGACTGGGAGAAAATCGATACCAAGACCCTCAGCTCCGCGCCGTTGCCCGACGGCGAGTTCATTACGACGGAACGGGTGGGGCAGGGCCAGGTCGATATCACCCGGGACGACTGGGTCAAAGACTATGAGCGCAGCTGGTCCGAATGCGTGACGAGTTCCCCCGGCGTATGCTGGGAAACCCGCTATCACTACAAGCTCGTGGAAACCCGCGGTCTGCGAACGATCTACCGGCATTCCGTCGCTGCCGATAACCCGGTCGATATCGAGTTTACCGGCCAGGACAGCCCGGTAATCAATGTCGACAATGGTGGTTCACGGCTGACACTCGGTGGTGGGGTTGTCGCGCCCAACGGCAGTGTCGCAGTGGACACCGGCTCCGTGACCGGTGTGAGCGACGGCGCCCGTATCGCCGCCAATCGTATCGACATCGACGCGGTCAGCGGCATCGACAACTTTACGGTCAATGCCGGCGATGCCCTCCGCGCGGTGACGGATCACGGCGACGTGAACGTCAATGCCACGGGGCGTACGCCGCTGGAGCGGGTGGCCTCCGGCAACGGCAACGTCAACCTCAATGCCGGCGGCGACGTGGTCGTCGCCGGCACCGCCGGTTCCGGCGCGGTGGTCAGTGGTCGCAGGATCTCGCTGGGCTCCGGGGCGGGCAGCGTGGGCACGTCGGCGGTCCCGGTGCGGCTCGACTCCAGCGTCGGCGGGGAAGGCACGGTAACGGTCACCGCCTCCGGCGACGCCCACGTCACCGAGACCGCCGGTGACCTGCGTGTCGACCGGATCGTCGGCCGCGGCGGGGATGTGAGTGCCCGGGTGGTCGACGGCGACATCGTCGACGCCAACACGACCCAGCGCCGGGACGAGCGGGCCCGCAGCGAGCTGCTCGACGTGTGGGAGGGCATGGACCTGCGCGCCGAGGACGGTGCGGCGGACGCCGTCGCCATCCAGGAGGACGCCTACGCGGCCCGCCAGGAGCGGGTCTACCGGCTCTACTGGGAGGCGCGCAACGTCCACCAGGACGGCAACGGCGACTATGTCGCCGACAGCTTCGATCCGGATACCTTCGACTATCAGCTCCCGGGCAGCGAGCGCCAGCGCCTGCTCGACGATGGCGTCGCCCAGTCGGCCATCGACGACCTGGAGCAGCAGCGCGAGTCCGCGATACTCGCCATGCACAATGAGGTGCTCAACGATCCCGCTGCCGCCGATTACGATCCCGACTTCAGCTATACGCTCACCAGCGCGGACCGCGACTCGCTCTCGCAGGGCTCGGTCTGGACCACCGAGCAGCTTGAAAGCCGGATCGGTGCCGGGCTCGCCAAGGGCACGACGGATACCACCACCCGTATCGAGGAAGAGAACTTCGTCGCCGGCGGCCGGCTGGACCTCGTCGCCGATCGCATCGGCGCCGAGACCGCCGACGAGATCGTCATCGACCTCAGCGGCGGCTCGGTGAGCCTCACCGATGAGCAGCGTATCGCCCTGGCCGCGGCGGAGCCGGACGACCTCGACATCACCGACGACACCATCCGCATCCGCCAGCGTGAGGACGTGGACGTGGACGCCGGCGCCGCCGTCACCGCGGTTTCCGGTTCCGATGTGTTCCTCGGCGGCCAGCAGGATATCAACGTCGAGGACGTCAGCGGCGGTGCCGTGCGGATCAAGACCGCCGGCGACGTGCTTACGGCGGCCCCCGGGCAGGTGGTGGTGGACGGCAACCGCGTCATCCTGGAGTCCGGCAGCGGCACCCTGGGCACGGCGGCCGACCCGGTGCAGGTCAATGTCGCCGACCGCCTCACCGCCCGCGGTTCCAACGGCGTCTACATCCGCCAGGACGGCACCCTCACGCTCCAGCGCATCGTCTCCGACGCGGGCGTGGGCCTGTGGGTCGACGGCGGCGATTTCCTCGCCGGCGCCGACCAGGGGATCGATATCCAGGCCGGCGGCCCGGTGTCGCTGAACGTCAGTGGCGACGTGGGCGATGCCGGCGAGGCCCTGGACATCACCGGCGGTGATATCGCCCTCGATGTCGGTGGTGACGCCTGGCTGGCGGCACTGCCTTACGCCGGCGCCGTGGCGGACATGACCCTCGCCGCCTCCAGCGTGACCGGCACGCTCGACGTCGCCGATGTCCGCAGCCTGACGGTGGACGGTGCCGTGGATACCGGCGCCTTTGCCGCGGCCGTCGGTGACCTCGGCATGACCGTGAACAGCGGTGCCGGTGTCACCGCGGCCGGTGCGATCGACATCACCGGCGATCACCTCGCGATGCAGGGCGACGCCGGCCTGACCGGTGACCGCCTCTCCGTGGACGTGGCCGGCGATATCGTTGCCGACCGTGTCCGCGCCCGCGGCGGCGCGGCGGACACGGACCTGCTGCTGGACGCCGGCGGCTCGCTGACGATGACCGACGACGGCTCGCTGATCAGCAACGACGCAGGGCTCGCCCGTCTGCGTGCCGGCGGCCATATCGGTACGTCTGCCCGGCCGCTGGAGGTCGACGTGGACACGCTGCACGCCGACGCCCTCGGTGGTGATCTGCGGCTGCACAGTGACCACGCCATCGGGTTCGTCGACCGCAGCACGGCCTCCGGCAGCGGCACCGCGACCGCACGGATCGTGGCCCCGGCCGTCACCGGCGCGGACCTCATCGCCGACCGGCTGCTGGTGGAGGCGGGGACCTTCTCCGGGCCGCGGCTGGAGACCCGGGACGCGCCCATGGATCTCGCCGTGGACGGGCTCGCCGACATCGGCACGCTCATCGCCGGGACCACGGCGGTCATCGATGCCGGGGCGCTGGCCATCGACTCGGCCGCCGTGACGGACACCCTCACCGCCACCACGACGGTGCGCAGCGGCGCCGACGGGCACCAGGACCTCGGCACCCTGGACGCCGGCGCCCGGATGAGCCTGACCGCCGCCGGCGACGTGGATTACGACAGTCTCACCGGCGACGCCACGCTGGCCATGGACGTGGCCGGTACCGCCACCGGCCGGACCGCCACGTTCGAGGACACGCTCACGTTCACCGGCACCGGGGACTATGACGTCGGTGCCGTGACGAGCAACACCGGGGACGTGATCGCCGACGATGTCGGCGGCGCCTTCGACGTCGCCACGCTGCGGACGCCGGCGGGGCTGATCGATGTCACCGCCGGCTCCTCCGCCATCGCCGACGGCGAGGCCGGCGGCGTCCACGCCGGGGACGGCTGGTCCGTCAGCGTGGTCACCGACGGGGCCCAGGATCACGGTCGTCTCGCCGCCGAGGGCGACATGGCCTTCGAGGCCGGCATCGACCACAGCGGCTACGAGAACGACGCCGCCGGCGGTGCGGACTTCCGGGCGCTGGACCTCCTCTCCCGCGGGGGCAGCATCCACGTGGACGCCGGGTTCGCGGCAGTGGAGGCCGCGGACGCGTTCGCGCCGGATCAGGCGATCCGGATCCACACCACCGGTGCCCAGCGCCATGGCCGCATCGAGGGCTCCGGAACCGCCCGGCGGCTCCGTGCCGACGGCCGGGTGGAGCTGTACGCGGGTGACGACATCACCATCCGCGAGGTCATCGCTGGCATCGACGGTGAGAACTGGTCCGAAACGGAAGGCGGTGATGCCGATATTGAATCGGCCCACGGTGACATCGTGGGGAATCACATCAAGGCCAGCCGCGACATCATCCTGATGGCCATCAACGGCCGCCTGGAGCTCAACCGCCTCGACTACGGCCGCGGCTACACCCTGGAGGCGGGGCGCGACATCATCGCCGGCATCGGTGGCAACTTCGACTCGGCGGACGGCGAGATCAAGGCCGGGCGACACATCGAGATCACCACCCTGGGCCGGGCCGGCGAGAACGGGGATATCCTCCTCGGCGGACTGGAGGCGACCGACGGCCACATCTGGCTGGATGCCGCCGGCGACATTCTCGTTAGGGTGAACGGGGCCGGGGCCCGCGCCACCAGCGGCCTGATGACCGCGGGTGCCGGGGTGGACCTGGCCGCCGATGGGGATATTCGCGTCGATACCGGCATCGACGCGGGCGACGGCATCGACGCGGTCTCCGGTGGCGACATCACCGTCGGTGGCTTCCTGCGCAGCGGCGGCGCCCAGGACCTGAAGGCGGCGGGCGAGATCACCTTCAACACCGCGGATGCCGGCGGCGACGTGGACCTGGACGCGGTGCTCGGACCGGTCCGGTTTGTCACCGTGGACAGCGGCGGTGCCGTCACCGGCACCAGCGGCGGCGATCTCACCGGCGAGCGCGTCTCGGCCGACGATGAGGTGCGGCTCGCCGCCGGTGTGCGCGACGGTGCCGTGACCCGGCCGGCGGACCTGCGCCTGACCCGCCTCGACGGCCGCACCGGGGAGCTGACCGCCTCCGACGAGCTGCGGGTCGACGATGCCCGTGTGGCTGACCGGCTGTGGCTGATGGCCCGGGATGTCGACGTCGGTGCCACCCAGACCGGTACCGGCGTCCTGGACGGCCGGATCACCGGCGCCCTCGGCGGCGTCGCCGATGTGGCACGGCTGACCCTCGATGCCGCGGCCGGCCGGGGCGCGGTGTTCGACCGTGTTTACGGCCGTCAGGTACGCATCGACACGACCACCGACCGGGTCCACATGATGGATGCCTGGATCCCGCAGTGGCTTCGGCTGAACACCGCCGAGGCGGCGGTGCTGGCGGACAACGTCGATCCCACGTCCGATCCGGCCATCGACATCCAGCTCCACGAGCTCGACTACCGTTTCGAGTTCGAGATCGACGGGACCGACGCCTTCACCGACGCCTACGTCACCCGCTTCGCCAACGGCTATGCCGTCGAGGTGCCGAACTACAACGCCGACCACAACCGTGGCGGCACGCGCACCGGCGGCACCGGGGCGGCACGGCGCACCGCGCAGAAGAGCATCGTTCGCGAGGCCTCCCGGGTGCTTTCGGTGCAGCCGCCGGTCACCCCGGGGCTGCCCGTGGAGCCGGTGAGCGTGGGTACGGGCGGCGCGGTATCGACCTCCGGCGGTCGCGCCGGGATGTTGCAGAACGATGGAGACCGCAATAGTGATGCGATTTGAAGCGCGGGTCTGCGGACTCGCTGCCGGCCTGAGCCAGGTCGCGGCGGCGGTCCTGCTCGCGGTGCCGGCCGTCGCCGGCGCCCAGCAGGCGGCGGATGCCCCGGAGCCCGGTGCGATCCAGGAGCAGCTCGATCGTGAGCGCCGCGACCTCGAGGCCGCCCAACAGCCCGGGGATGAGGGTCCGGTGCTGGATGTGCCCGAGATGCGTTCCGGAAAACTGCCGGAGACCGGCGAGCGGTTCACGCTCAAGGGCGTGCGCTTCACGGAGTCGACGGTGATCCCGGAGGAGCGCCTGCGCGCCATCGCCAGCGATTACGTCGGCCGCGAGGTCGGGTTCGACGACCTCAACGAGATGGTGGCCCGGATCAACCGCATCTACGATGAGCGCGGCCAGCTCACCGCGCGGGCCATGATCCCGCCCCAGCGGCTGGACGACGGCATCCTGCGCGTGACCATCGTCGAGGGCAGGCTCGGCAGTCTGCGTATCGAGGGCAACACCTATACGCACGAGGACTACATACGCTCGGTCATCCCGGTGGCCCCGGGGGAGTTTGTCGACGTCCCGGCGCTGCGCCAGCGGCTGCAGACGCTCAACCGTCTCTCCGGGCTGCGCTATTCCGCCGGCCTCGAGGCGGGGGAGGGCTTCGGCGAGAGCAACGTCCGCGTCGACGTTCGTGAGCCCCAGCGCTGGCGGGCACAGGTGTTCGCCAATACCAACGGCTCGGACTCTACCGGTCAGTACCAGGCCGGGACCTTTCTCGTCGTCAACGGCCCGCGCGGCGTGAGCGACCGGCTGGTGGTCTACGGCATCGGTGCCGAGGGCCTGGCAAGCGGGTATCTCGGCTACGAAATGCCGGTGACCGACTCCGGTGGCCGGCTCAATGTCTCGGCGACCTACACCCGGACCAAGATCGTCGGCGGTGGCTTCGAGCAGCTCGATATCACCGGCGATTCCAAGCAGGTCAGCGCCAGCTACATCGGCCCCTGGATGAACTGGGGGCAGACCGTGCTCGACTGGAATGCCCGGGCGTCGTGGCTCGACTCCGGTAGCGAGATCTCCGGCGGCACCCTCTCGGACACCAAGCTTTACCGTCTGGGCACTGGCGTGGTCCTCCGCGGCGTGGGCGCCAGCGGTGCGCGCTGGCGCGTCAGCCAGGAGCTGGTGGTCAACCGCTCGGACGTCTTTGGCGAGGAGACGCAGACCTACGCCACTTTCCCCGGCGAGGCCACCTACGCCCATCCCTTCACGCCGCGTATCAGTGGTCTGGTCAAGGGCAGCTGGCAGTATGCGATCAAGGATCAGTTCGCCTCGCCGTCCTACTACCAGGCCGGCGGGCAGTCCAGCGTGCGCGGCTACGACCGCGGCGTGCTCTCCGCGGCCCGGGGCGGCGCCGTGTCGGCGGAGGCCCACTGGCGGGTCCACCCCACCACGGACCTGTTCTACTTCGTCGACTACGGTTTCGTCGAGGGCCGCAGCCAGGACTTCGAGCAGCTGCGCAGCACCGGTGCGGGCGTCAGCGCGGGCACCGGCACCAACTGGAACGCCTCGCTCACGGTGGGCGTGCCGCTGCGCGACGTGACCCAGGACCAGGACAGCTACCGCATCCACGCGCAGCTCAGCTACAGCTTCGGTTCTTGAGTGACCGCCCGTCACCCCGATCAGCACAGCACAGGAGACCCCCAATGGCATCGCTGCTCTTCTATAGCGACATCGTCCCCCTCAACAGCGAGCGGCACGCGGACCTGCGCCTGCGCGACGCCGCCGGCGACTGCAGCTTCGCCCGCGATACCCACTTCGTGCCGGTTGCCGGGGTGGAGTTCTACCAGGTGGCCGCGGACTATCCGATCCTGTTCGCGGGGAGCGATGAGGACCCCTCACCGGTAGCCCTGCTCGGCCTGGAGAGTGGTCGCAACCTGTTCGTGGACAGCGAGGGGCACTGGCAGAGTGGCACCTACGTGCCCGCGTTCGTGCGGCGCTACCCGTTCGTCCTGGCCCGGGGCGAGGACGGTGAGGATGCCGACATGACCGTGTGCATCGACCAGGCCTACGGGGGTTTCAACCGCGAGGAGGGCACCGCGCTGTTCGAGGACGACGGCAGCCAGAGCGAGTTCCTGCAGCGCACTGTCGGCTTCCTGCAGCAGTACCTCGCCGACAGCGAGCGCACCCGGACCTTCGCGCGGCGGCTCAACGAGCTGGGGCTGCTCGTACGCCGGGACCTCCAGATCACCGACGCCGACGGCAACAGCCGCGCGATCCGGGATTTCCGCGTCGTCGACGAGGCGGCCCTGGACCAGCTGGACGACGCCACTGTGGCGGAACTCCACCGCGACGGCTCGCTGGGCTGGATCCACGCCCACATGGTCTCCCACGGCCAGCTCGAGCGCATGCCGGTGCGTCTGCGCACCGAGGCGGCGTGATTCCCCCCGCGGGTCATAGCACCGGCGGGTCCGTACCCGGTCCCGGCCGGCGGCATGCCCGCCGGGGCGCGCCCGTGCCGGGTATGGCCGCGTCCGTATCTCGGTGGATAAAAAGGGGAGGGGTCGGTGTGCTGGCGCCCCGGGCAGGATTCGAACCTGCGACCTACCGCTTAGGAGGCGGTTGCTCTATCCGACTGAGCTACCGGGGCGTGAGCGGGCAGTATACCGGTGCGCCTCCCGGCGCCCAAATCCCGCCCATAAAAAAGGCCGGTCACTGACCGGCCTTTTTCCGTTATCTGGTGGAGCCGAGGGGAGTCGAACCCCTGACCTCTAGAGTGCGATTCTAGCGCTCTCCCAACTGAGCTACGGCCCCTGTAAGAACGCGAGGGAGTATATCATCGTGCTCTGTCTATGCAATACCGCCGCCCCGCGCGAGGCGGCGGTACGGCGGGTTCACTCGCCGGTCAGCAGCACCTTGATCGCCTTCTCGTCGCTGGCGCGGGAGAACACGTCGTAGGCCCGCTCCACCTCGTCGAGCCGGAAGCGATGGGTCACCAGCCCGGCCGCATCGACACCGCCGGCCTCGAGGATGCGCATGAGCACGGGGATGGTGTTGGTGTTCACCAGGCCGGTACGGACCGTGATGTTCTTGATCCACAGGTCCTCGAGGTGGAAGGTCACGCCCTTGCCGTGGACCCCGATGTTGGCGATGTGACCGCCGGGGCGGACGATGCGCTGGCAGATATCGAACGTGTCCGGGATCCCCACGGCCTCCATGGCCACGTCCACGCCTTCACCGCCGGTCATGTCCATGACCGTGTCCACCGCGTCGCCGGTGACCGTGTCGGTGGCGCCGAGCTGCCGCGCCATCGCCAGCCGGTTCTCGTCCGGGTCGATCATGATGATGCGCGCGGGGGAGTAGAAGCGCGCGGTGAGCAGGGCGGCGAGGCCGATGGGCCCGGAGCCCACGATCGCGACGGTATCGCCGAGCCCGACTTCGCCGTTGAGCGCGCCGATCTCGTGGCCCGTGGGCAGGATGTCGCTGAGCATCACCGCGGCCGCCGGGTCCAGTCCTTCGGGCAGGCGGTAGAGGCTGTTGTCCGCGTGGGGGATGCGCACGCGCTCGGCCTGGGTGCCGTCGATGCGGTGGCCGAGGATCCAGCCGCCGTCGCGGCAGTGGGCGTAGACGCCGCGCTTGCAGTAATCGCAGCGCCCGCAGGCGGTGATACATGAGATCAGCACCGGGTCCCCGGGTTTTACGCCGGCGACGCCGTCACCCACGGACTCGACCACGCCGACACCCTCGTGGCCGAGGATACGGCCCGGTTCGCAGGTGGGGACGTCGCCCTTGAGGATGTGCAGATCGGTGCCGCAGATGGTCGTGTGGGTGATTCGCACGACCGCATCCGTGGGTTTCTCGACGGACGGATCCGGACGGTCCTGCCATGTGCGCTTGCCGGGTCCTTCGTAGACCAGTGCCTTCATCGCGTTGCCTCCCTGCCTTTACAGGCCGTTACGTGGTATCCCCAGTCTAGCTCCGCCGCCGGCCAGGATCACCATCGTCGGTGAGGCACGCCGGACAGCCGCCGGCCGCCGTGCGGTGAGCGGAGGCCGGTGTTCGTGTCAGAATCCCCCTGTCGGCGGGCCATCCCGCGCCCATGGAGCAAGACGTGACGCCGCGGCTGTCGATCATTATCCCCGTCCTCGACGAGGCGGCCGTCCTGCCCGGGCTGCTGGCGTCCCTGGTGCCGTTTCGCGAGGCCGGGGACGAGGTCATCGTCGCGGACGGCGGCAGCCGTGACGGTACGCCCGCATCCGCGGCGCGGCGGGTGGACCGGGTCGTGGGCACGCCGCCCGGGCGTGCCCGGCAGATGAACGCGGGCGCCGCCCGGGCCTGCGGCGGGATGCTGTGGTTCCTGCACGCGGACTCGCGGCTCACCCCCGGATGCCGGGACGCGCTTCTCGACGCCGTCGACGGTGGTGCCGCGTGGGGGCGGTTCGACGTGCGTCTGAGCGGTGACCGCTGGCTCTACCGGGTCATCGCCGCGGCCATGAACACCCGTTCACGCTGGACCGGTATTGCCACCGGAGACCAGGGACTGTTCGTTGACGCCGGCGTGTTCCGGCGCGTGGGCGGATTCCCGGAGCAGCCGCTGATGGAGGATATCGCGCTGTCGGCCCGGCTGCGCCGTGTCGCGCCCCCCTGGTGCGCGCCCGGGCCGCTGGTGACCTCCAGCCGGCGTTGGGAGCGTAACGGCGCGTGGCGCACGATCGCACTGATGTGGCGCCTGCGCCTGGCCTACCGGCTCGGCGCCGATCCGCAGCGTCTCCACCGGCGCTACTACCGTAGTGGCGATGCCCCGTGAGCCGTCATCTGCTGATCTTCGCGAAGCCCCCGCTGCGCGGGCGGGTGAAGACCCGGCTGGCGCGGCGTATCGGCGACCGTGCCGCGCTGGCCGCATACCGGGGCCTGCTCCGCGATACGGTTGTCCGCCTCGCCGGCGCCGGCGGCGCCCGGCTTACCGTGGTTGGGGCCGGGGCGCCGCACCCGGCGCTGCGGCGCCTGGCTGAGCGTCACGGCGGTGATTTCCGGACCCAGGGGCCGGGCGACCTCGGGGCGCGGATGGAGCGCGCGCTGCGGCGCGTGCTGGCTGGCGGCGGTCTGCCGGTGATCGTCGGTGCGGACTGCGCTGGCGTGACCCGTGCCCATGTGACCGGGGCCTTCGCGGCGCTGGAGGCGGGGGCAGGTGTGGTGCTCGCCCCGGCCGAGGACGGCGGCTATGCGCTGGTGGGGGCCTCCCGGCCCGTGCCCGAGGCGTTCGTGCGCATGCCCTGGGGCGATCCCCGGTTGATGCCCCGTACGCGCCGCCGTCTTGCTGCTGCCGGCGTCCCCCTTACCGAGCTGGCACCGGCCTGGGACGTGGATGACTGGCGGGATCTGCACCGCTGGCGGCGCGAGCGCGGCCGGCGGCCGCTTGGAGGTCGCCCGCGCCACGGGTATCCTTGAGGCCCGTCGGGTTCAGCGGCATAACGCTCGCCGCTCAGGGCCCGGATCGATGCCGGCGGACCGCATAACGGCCCGCTTTCCCGGGCAGGTGGCCTGTCGGAGTCAGGCCGCTACTAGGAGTGGCGATGTTTCTGGAGCGCAACCCCCGCTTCGTCAGCCGTCTTACGCGCGACACCCTCGCGATCATACTGGCGGGCGGCCGCGGCGGCCGGCTCGCGAACCTCACCGACTGGCGGACCAAGCCGGCGGTGCCGTTCGGCGGCAAGTTCCGTCTCATCGACTTCCCGCTGTCGAACTGTATCAACTCGGGCATCCGCCGCATCGAGGTGATCACCCAGTACAAGGCGCACTCGCTGATCCAGCACGTCCAGCGCGGCTGGGGGTTCCTGCGCGGTGAGTTCGGGGAGTTCATCGAGGTCGTCCCGGCCCAGCAGCGCCTGGATAAGCCCCTGTGGTTCGCGGGGACCGCCGATGCCATCCATCAGAACATCGACATCATCCAGGCCCACAACCCGGGCTACGTCCTCGTGCTCGCCGGCGATCACGTCTACAAGATGGACTACGGGCCGATGATCGCCCAGCACGCCGCGAGCGGGGCGGACATGACCGTGGGCTGCGTGCGCATGCCGCGTGAGCGCGCGCGCTCGTTCGGGGTGATGACTGCGGATACCGACGGGCACGTGTTGCGTTTCGCCGAGAAGCCCGTGGACCCGGAGCCTACGCCGGACGATCCCGACCGGGCGCTGGTGTCCATGGGCATCTACATCTTCAATCGGGAGTATCTCTTCGAGCGCCTGCGCGCGGACGCCGAGGACATCAACTCTTCCCGGGACTTCGGCCGCGATATAATCCCCGCCGCGATCGAGCAGGACCGGGTGATGGCCTATCCATTCGCCGACCCTGAGTCCGGTGCCCAGCCCTACTGGCGGGACGTGGGCACCGTGGACGCCTTCTTCGAGGCGAACCTGGAGCTCATCGGCCGGACCCCGGAACTCGACCTCTACGACGAGGACTGGCCGATCTGGACCTACCAGGCGCAGCTGCCGCCGGCGAAGTTCATCCACGACGGCGAGGGTCACGGCGGCATCGCCGTGGACGCGATGGTCTCCGGCGGTGACCTCATCGAGGGCGAGGTGCGCCATTCGCTGCTGTTCAGCCAGGTCCGCGTGCGTCCGCGGGCCCGGGTGGAGGACGCCGTCATTCTGCCCGACGTCGAGGTGGGAGCGGGTTCGCGGATCCGCCGCTGCGTGATCGACGAGGGCTGCCGTATCCCGCCCGGGACGGTGATCGGCGAGGACGAGCAGGCGGATTGCGAGCGCTTCTACGTCTCCTCCGGCGGGGTGGTCCTGGTCACCGCGGAGATGCTTGGCCAGGAGGTCGCCCATGTCCGGTGATGGAAACGATTTCCATCGTTTTTCGGCCGACGAACGGTCACTGGCGACAATCCTGTATCCATTGAATTAATCCCTTTACAGCCCTAGAATTAGCTATGTCGCGGTGCAGCATGGCGACAGCAGAATCAGTGGTGTTTTCAACAATGTTCTGAATCGGAGGTTCACCATGCAGAATGAGGGGCGTGATCTCATCTTCTTCCCGTCCAGGGCGCAGGACCTGATGGCCATGACCGCCGCGGAGCGGGATCACTGGCTGATGCAGGAGATGCGCCGGGCCCGCGCCCGCACGATCCAGCATGGTGTCACCGCGATTCGCAACTGGCTCGGGCGTCGCTTCGGCTTCGGTGGCAGCGCGCCGGCGGGCAACGTGGTCTCGGTCAACGAGCGTGCCCGCGGCGGCGAGAGCCGCGAGGGCCGGCGGCACGTCGCCTGAATGACACGCCGGCGGCGCCACTGTGCAGCGGCGGCCTCCGGGCCGCCGCTGTCGTTTGCGCGAATGGTTTTTGGCCGTATGATTTCGGTTGTCGACGAATCCACCCCACTGAGTGAGGAGACGACGGAAAATGGCTAGTACGCTGCGTGCCATCATTGCCCTGACGCTGATCGCCGGGGTCCTCGTGATCGCGGGCTGCAACACCATGGAAGGCTTCGGCAAGGACGTGAAGAACACCGGAGAGGCGATCGAGAAGAAGGCGAGCGATTAGGCACAGGGCGGAGCGCCCGGCGGGCGTGTTCGTCCCGACGAGAGAAGCCGGCCCGCAGGCCGGCTTCTTCGTATCCGCAAGCTGGTACCGGGAGGGGGACTTGAACCCCCACGCCCTTTCGGGCATCGAATTTTGAGTCCGACGCGTCTACCGATTCCGCCATCCCGGCAGGGCGGCTTCAGTATACGTCAGCCGCGGACACCCCGTGAAGGCGCCGGCGGGGCGCGGGGATTCGCCGCCGTGCGGCGGCCCTGATACTATCGCCGGCTGTTCGATAACGGCACGGCCCCAATGGATCGCAGCGACTTCCACTTCGAACTGCCCGACGAGCTGATCGCCTCCCGCCCGTTGGCGGAGCGGACCGCGAGCCGGCTGCTTTGCCTGGACGGCGAGACCGGTGCGGTTGCCGACCGCCGGTTCACCGATATCGCGGGGCTGCTTGCACCCGGGGATCTGCTCGTACTCAACGACACCCGTGTCATCCCCGCGCGCCTGCATGGCTGCAAGGAGAGCGGCGGGCGTGTGGAGGTGCTGGTCGAGCGCCTGACCGGCGAGCACGAGGCGCTGGCGCACCTGCGCGCGAACAAGACGCCGAAGCCGGGGGGACGGCTGGTGCTGGAGGGCGGGATCGAGGCGGAGGTCGTCGCGCGCGAGGACGCGCTCTTCCGGCTGCATTTCGCCGGCGACACGCCGCTGCTCGAACTGCTGGAACGCCACGGCCACATGCCCCTGCCGCCGTACATCCGCCGGCCGGACGAGGGCCTGGACCGCGAGCGCTACCAGACCGTGTTTGCCGAGCGCCCCGGTGCGGTCGCCGCGCCCACGGCGAGCCTGCATTTCGACGAGTCGCTGCTGGCCGGGCTCGCCGGTGCCGGCGTGGAGGCCGCGCGCGTTACCCTGCACGTGGGGGCGGGGACGTTCCAGCCGGTCCGCGAGGCGGACATTACGCGTCATCACATGCACAGCGAGTGGCTGAACGTGCCGGCGGACACAGCCGCAGCGGTGGCGCGTACCCGCGAGCGTGGCGGCCGGGTGGTGGCGGTGGGCACGACGGTGGTGCGCGCGCTGGAGACCTGCGCCCGCGCCGGCACGCCGGCGGCATTCAGCGGCGAGACCGATATCTTCATTTACCCCGGCTATCGCTTCCGCGCGGTGGACGCGATGATCACCAACTTCCACCTGCCGGAATCGACCCTGATCATGCTGGTCAGCGCCTTTGCCGGCCGCGAGCACGTGCTCGCGGCCTACCGCCACGCCGTCGAGGCGCGCTACCGGTTCTTCAGCTACGGAGACGCGATGTTCATCCAGCCGCCCAGCCCGGAGGCCCGGGCATGAGCGTGGACTTCGAGATCGCGGCGCGCAGCGGCCGCGCCCGCCGGGGCACGCTGACCTTTTCCCGGGGGGGCTCGGTGCCGACACCGGCGTTCATGCCGGTGGGGACGTACGGCACGGTCAAGGCGATGACGCCGGAGGAGCTCGAGGAGCTCGGCGCCGGCATCATCCTCGGCAACACCTTCCACCTCTGGCTCCGGCCGGGCACGCGGATCATTCGTGCCCACGGCGATCTCCACGACTTCATGGGCTGGGACGGGCCGATCCTCACCGACTCCGGCGGCTTCCAGGTGTTCAGCCTGGGCCGGACGCGCCGGATCACCGAGGCCGGCGTGCACTTCCGCTCGCCGGTGGACGGGGCGAAGGTGTTCATGGGGCCGGAAGAGTCGATGACCGTGCAGCACGACCTCGGCTCGGACATCGTGATGATCTTCGACGAATGCACGCCGTATCCGGCGAGCGAGGCCGAGGCGCGCACCTCGATGGAGCGCTCGCTGCGCTGGGCGGCCCGCTCGCGGGCCCGTCACGACGAGCTCGGCAATACCAACGCCCTGTTCGGCATCGTTCAGGGCGGGGTCCACGAGGGTCTGCGCACGGCCTCGCTCCAGGGGCTCACGGAGATCGGCTTCGACGGCTATGCCATCGGCGGCCTCGCCGTGGGTGAGCCCGCCGAGGAGCGCCACCGCGTGCTCGAGCACCTGGAGCCCCAGCTGCCCGCCGGCCATCCGCGCTATCTCATGGGCGTGGGCAAGCCGGAAGACATCGTCGAGGCGGTGCGCCGCGGCGTGGATATGTTCGACTGCGTCATCCCCACGCGTAACGCGCGCAACGGCTTTCTCTACACCGAGACCGGGGTGCTTCGCATCCGCAATGCGCGCCACGCGGAAGATATCCGACCCATCGATGAAACCTGTGGCTGTTATACGTGTCGACACTACTCACGGGCCTACCTGCGGCACCTGGACCGTTGCAGGGAAATCCTGGGGGCACGGCTGAACACCCTGCACAACCTGTACTATTTCCAGCGGCTGATGACGGGAATCCGTTCGGCGATCGAGGCGGACCGCTTCGAGGACTGGGCGGCGTCGTTCTACGCCAAGCGCCGGGGGCTGTGACATAATGCGCGACTTTGCGGGTCACCCGGGAGGCGGTGGCCGCGGAGTTGATACGTCAATGATATCGAGGAGACTCGTATGGACTTCCTGATTTCCGATGCCCTGGCCCAGGGGCAGGGCGGGGCCGCACCGGGCGGTACGCTCACCAGTCTGATCTTTCCCGTTGCCCTGATCGTCATCTTCTACTTCCTGCTGATCCGTCCCCAGCAGAAGCGCGCCAAGGAGCACAAGAAGCTCGTCGAGGGCCTCGCCAAGGGCGACGAGATCGTCTCCAGCGGCGGGCTCGCCGGCAAGGTGACCGATGTCGGCGAGAACTTCGCCAGCGTCGAGATCGCCCCGAATGTCGAGATCCGGCTGCAGAAGAGTGCCGTGGCGCAGGTGCTGCCCAAGGGCACGCTCAAGCAGAAGCTGGAGAAGGCCGACAGCGGCCAGGACAAGTCGGGGAAGAAAGCCGGCAAGTCGGACGAGCAGTAATCCCGCCGCGACCAGGGAGTCGGCATGACCAACCGCTATCCGCTCTGGAAGTACCTCATCCTTGCGGTCGTGCTCGTGGTGGGGGTGATCTACGCGCTGCCGAACCTCTTCGGCTCGGACCCGGCGCTGCAGATATCCACTGAGTCCGGTGACCCTCCGGCGGAGACCGTGCAGCAGCGCGTCGTCGACCGCATCGAGGGCATGGGACTGGCAGTCAAGGGCACCGAGGTGCGCGAGGGCCGCTTCCTGGTCCGCCTCAACAACACCGAGGCCCAGCTCGCCGCCAAGGACGAGCTGGACGTCTCTCTGGGGCCGAAGTACACGGTCGCGCTCAACCTCGCGCAGTCCACACCGGACTGGCTGCGGGCGCTGGGGGCGCGGCCGATGTTCCTCGGCCTCGACCTGCGCGGCGGTGTTCATTTCCTCATGGAGGTGGACACCGATGCGGCGATCCAGCAGCACATGGATCGCTATACCAACGAGTTCCGCAAGGCGCTGCGCGAGGCGCGCGTGCGCTATACGGACATCAGCGAGGACGGCACCAGCCTGCGCCTGGGCTTCGACGCCGCCCAGGAGCGCGAGCAGGCCTTCCAGGTCCTCAGCGACGACTACCGTGAGCTCGAGTTCACCTCGGACGAGTCCGACGGGCAGTTCTGGATGCGCGCGAAGCTGCCGGAGAAGCAGGTCCAGGAGATCGTCGACTTCGCCGTCGAGCAGAACATCACCACCCTGCGCAACCGGGTCAACGAGCTCGGCGTGGCCGAGCCGGTGATCCAGCGCCAGGGTCGCAGCCGCATCGTGGTCCAGCTCCCGGGTGTCCAGGACACCGCCCGCGCCAAGGACATCCTCGGCGCCACGGCGACGCTCGAGTTCCGGCCCGTGGACATGGACAACTTCCCCTACCAGGGCGGTGCGGACGGCCCGGTGCCGCCGGGCTCGGAGGTGTACCCGCGCCAGGACGGCGGCTACGTGATGCTCGAGGACAACGCCATCCTCACCGGCGAGTACATCACCGACGCGCAGTCCGGGCTTGATCAGCGCACCGGCCAGCCGGAGGTGACCATCCGCCTCAACGCCGCCGGCGGCGACCTCATGACCCGGTTCTCGGCCCAGCACGTCAACGATTACATGGCGGTGCTGTTCATCGAGACCCAGACGGTGACCCAGCGCGTCAACGGCGAGGTGCAGCGTCGCCAGCAGACCGACCGCAAGGTCATCAGCGTCGCCCAGATCCAGGAGCAGCTCGGCAGCCGCTTCCGGATCACCGGGCTGGAGAACCCGCGCGAGGCGCGCAACCTGGCGCTGCTGCTGCGGGCCGGCTCCCTCGCCGCGCCGCTGCAGATCGTCGAGGAACGGACCATCGGGCCGAGCCTCGGCCAGGAGAACATCAATCAGGGCCTCGCCGCCGTGGTGGTCGGCTTCCTGCTCGTGGTCGCGTTCATGGCGCTGTACTACCGGGTCTTCGGTCTGGTCGCCGACGTGGCGCTGCTGCTGAACCTCGTGCTCATCGTCGCCGCGTTGTCGCTCCTGCAGGCCACGCTCACGCTGCCCGGCATCGCCGGCATCGTGCTGACCGTGGGTATGGCCGTGGACGCCAACGTGCTGATATTCGAGCGTGTACGCGAGGAGATACGGGCCGGGGCCTCGGCGCGGACCGCCATCGACTCCGGCTACGGCAAGGCGTTCTCGACCATCGCCGACGCGAACATCACGACGCTGATCGCAGCGATCGTGCTCTTCGCCTTCGGTACCGGCCCGGTCAAGGGCTTCGCGGTCACCCTGTCCATCGGCATCGTGACATCGATGTTCACGGCGATCATGGGCACCCGCGGGCTGGTGAATCTCATCTACGGCGCCCGCCGCAAGGCGCGGCTCTCGATCTAGGGCGAGGTCCAGCATGAACCTGTTCAAACGTGACACGCAGATCGACTTTCTCGGCAAGCGGCGCATCGCGTTCGTCGTCTCGCTCGTCCTGCTCCTGATCGCCGTGGGCTCGCTCGCCGTGCGCGGGCTGAACTTCGGGCTCGACTTCACCGGCGGCACGCTGGTGGAGATCGGTTACCAGAAGCCGGTGTCCCTGGACGAGGTGCGAAGCGAGATCGGGGACGCCGGGTTCACCAGCGCCGTGGTCCAGCATTTCGGCACCGCCAAGGACGTGCTCATCCGGGTACCCCCGGAAGGGGCCACGGGGCAGCGCGTCGGTGACCGCATCCTCGCCGCCGCCCGCGGCGGCGACCGCCAGCCGGAGCTGCGGCGGGTGGAGTTCGTCGGGCCCCAGGTGGGCGATCAGCTCAAGGAGCAGGGCGGACTGGCGATGCTCTACGCGCTCGCCGGCATTCTCGCCTACGTCGCTTTCCGCTTCGAATATCGCTTCGCCCTGGGGGCGGTGGCGGCGCTGGTGCACGACGTGACCATCACCCTGGGCTTTTTCTCGGTGACGGGCGTGGAGTTCGACCTCACGGTGCTCGCCGCGTTGCTCGCGGTGATCGGCTACTCGCTCAACGACACCATCGTGGTGTTCGACCGTATCCGCGAGAACTTCGTACGCGTACGCAAGGGCACCCCGGTGGACGTGGCGAACATGTCGCTGAACCAGACCCTCTCGCGCACGCTGATGACCTCCGCGACGACACTGCTGGTCGTCATCGCCCTGGCGGTGCTGGGCGGTGAGCTCATTCGGCCGTTCTCGGAGGCGCTGCTCGTGGGTATCGGCGTCGGGACCTACTCCTCGATCTTCGTGGCGAGCGCCCTGGCGCTGCGCCTCGGGGTGAGCAAGGAGGACCTGATCCCGCCGGAGAAGGAGGGCGCGGACCAGGAGAACCATCCCTGATCCGCGGTTCGCGGGGCGGCCCGGCCCGGGTGGCCCCGCGGCAGTGTGCTAGCGGCGCAGCGCCTCGGTGAGATGGGGGCGGATGGTGCCGAGCAGGCTGCCGTGCAGCTTCAGGCTACCCGCGACCACGTTGCCGCTGTCGAGATACCCGGTCTCTCCGGTGAAGTCCGTCACCAGGCCGCCGGCCTCCTGCACCATCAGCGCCCCCGCGGCGATGTCCCAGCGGCTGAGCCCCAGCTCCCAATAGCCGTCCAGCCGGCCGCAGGCCACGTAGGCGAGGTCCAGTGCGGCCGAGCCGGCCCGCCGGATGTCACCGGCATGCTCCATCGCATCCGCGAACATCCCCAGGTAGGCGGGTTTGTGCTCGGGGTGACGGAAGGGAAAGCCGGTGCCGAGCAGTGCGCCGTCGATGCTGCCCCGCTCGCGCATGCGGATGCGCCGGCCCTCGAGGGTCGCGCCGCCGCCGCGGTTGGCGGTGAACAGCTCCTGGCGCACCGGGTCGTAGATCACCCCCGCCTCCAGCTGTCCGCGGTGGAGCACGGCGATGGAGACCGCGAAATGCGGGAAGCCGTGCAGGAAGTTGGTGGTGCCATCGAGGGGGTCGATGAGCCAGACATAGTCGGCATTCGCCTCGCCGCCGCCTTCCTCGCCGATGATGGCGTGGTCCGGGTAGGCGCGGCGCAGCGTGGACACGATCTCGCGCTCGGCCATGATGTCCACGTCGCTGACGAAGTCGTTCGCCCCCTTGCTCTCCACGCGCACGCGGTCGAGCCGGTCGAGGTTGCGGACAATGACGTTACCGGCGCTGCGCGCGGCGCGCACAGCGATATTCACCATCGGATGCATTGGGGATCGCCTATTCCGGCCAGCAATGGACAGCCGTAAAGCATAACAGCAATAATGCGCGCCTGTCCTGTCCGGAGCCAGCGGGGATGCTCGATCACGTTCAGGTGCTGCTTGTCGGCACCACCCATCCCGGTAACGTCGGCGCCGCGGCGCGGGCGCTCAAGACCATGGGCCTCTCGCGCCTGGCACTGGTCGCGGCCTGCGCGGTCGACGACCACGCCCGCGCCAACGCCGGCGCCGCCACGGACGTGCTGGACGCCGCGACCGTTACGGCGGATGTGGATACCGCGCTCGCCGGTGCCGGCCGGGTCTTCGGCGTCAGCGCGCGACCGCGCCGTCACGGCGTGCCCGCGCTCAGCCCCCGGGACGCGGCGGCGGAGATCGCCGGTGCGCCGGATACACCGGTGGCGGTGATGTTCGGGCGCGAGCACTCCGGGCTGACCAACGAGGAGATCGGGCGGTGCCACCGTCTGGTCCATATCCCCGCCAATCCGGACTATGCCTCGCTCAATCTGGCCGCGGCGGTTCAGGTCGTGTGCTACGAGCTGCGCCTCGCCGCGGTGGGGGCGGCGCTGCCGACGGCGGGGGTGGACGACGCACCCGCCTCGGCGAATCACCTCGCCGGGCTCTACGACCACCTGGCGCGGGTCATGGCGGCCAGCGGCTACGCGGCGGCGGCGGACCAGAAACACCTCATGCAGCGCCTGCGCCGGCTGTTCAACCGGGCGGTGCCGGAGCACACGGAGGTGAATATCCTTCGCGGGATCCTCGCCGCGGTGGAGCGCAGGCTTCCGCCGCCGGATGGCCGGGAATGAATCCGTACCGTTATACTGCATGCATGATTGCCATGCTGCCCGGTCCCGGCCGTTTCTCGTGTAGCCGGCCCGGATAGCGCCCCGGCGGTGCTATCCGGGCCGGCGCGGGGCCCGCACGTGCCGGTGCTCCGCGTCCCGTGGGCCGCTCAACCATCCACCGGCATCGATACGGGGCCTCCCTTCATCATGTTCGACCGCATCAAGCAAGATATCGCCTGCGTCTTCGACCGTGACCCGGCGGCGCGCAACGTCTTCGAGGTGCTCACCTGCTATCCCGGCGTGCACGCGCTGATCTTCCACCGCTGCAACCACTGGCTGTGGCAGCGCGGCGTGCGCTGGCTGGCACGGTTCCTCTCGCTGTTCGCCCGCTGGGTCACCGGCATCGAGATTCACCCCGGTGCCCGTATCGGCGAGCGGTTCTTCATCGATCACGGCCTGGGTATCGTCATCGGCGAAACCGCGGAGATCGGCGACGACTGCACGCTCTACCAGGGCGTGACCCTCGGCGGGACCTCCTGGGAGAAGGGCAAACGCCACCCGACGCTGGGCGATAACGTCATCGTCGGTGCCGGGGCGAAGATCCTCGGGCCGATCACCCTGGGCGACGGCTCCCGCGTGGGTTCCAACGCCGTGGTGGTCAAGGACGTGCCGGAGGGCGCGACGATGATCGGCGTCCCCGCGCGGGTGGCCCGGCGGCCGGAGCCCGTTACCGAGGAGGACCGCCGGCGCGAGGCGACCGCGCGGCGCATCGGTTTCGATGCCTATGGCGCCACCCGCGACATGCCCGACCCGGTGGCCAACGCCATCAACGCCATCCTGGACCATGTCCACACCACGGACGAGCGCCTCGAGGAGATGTGCCGCGCCATGCGCAAGCTCGGCGCCGAGGTCAGCGACGAGCGTCTGCCCGAGCTTGGTGACTGCGGCATGCAGACCGGGGCCGGCGAGGAGACCGAGGAGGCCTCCGGCGAGGCGTCCGGTGCGGACGACTCGGAGAGCCCCCGCACCGGCACGCACTGATGACGGATCCCGGCCCGGTCTATCTCGACTACGCGGCGACCACCCCGCTGGACCCGGCGGTTCTGGCCGCGATGCGACCGTGGCTGGAGGGGCTGGCCGGGAACCCGGCGAGTGCCCACGCGGTGGGCCGGCATGCCGCCGCCGCGGTGGCGCAGGCCCGTGCCCGGGTCGCCGGGGCCCTGGGGGCGTCGGCCGACGAGATCGTGTGGACCTCCGGGGCGACCGAGGCCGACAACCTCGCGATCAAGGGGGCGGCGCGTCACCAGCACGCGCGCGGACGCGGTGATCATCTCGTCACCCTGGCCACCGAGCACCGCGCGGTGCTGGCGAGCTGTGAGGCCCTGGAGCGCGAGGGGTTCACGGTGACGCGGGTGCCGCCGGAGTCGGACGGCGGCGTGAGCGCCGGGGCGCTCGCCGCCGCGCTGACCGCGCGCACGGTCCTGGTGTCGGTGTCCGCGGTGAACAACGAGACCGGCGTGATCCCCGACCTGGCGGCCATCGCCGAACGGGTGAAGGGGCACGGCGCGCTGCTGCATGTCGATGCGGCCCAGGCCCTCGGCCGGGTGTCGCTGGACGTCTCCGGGCTGCCTGCCGACCTGGTCTCGCTTTCGGCCCACAAGTGCTATGGCCCCCAGGGCGTGGGGGCGCTGTATGTCCGTCGTCGCCCGCGGGTCCGGCTCATGCCGCTGCTCCATGGCGGCGGCCAGGAGGGTGGTCTGCGGCCGGGCACGGTGCCCGTGGCGCAGGTGGTCGGTATGGGGGCGGCAGTGGCGCGGTGCGTGCGCAACGCGGCCCGGGACGGCCGTCACCTGGAGGCGCTGCGGGGTCGCCTGCTTGCCGGCCTGGCCGAGATCGGCGGTGTGATCCTCAACGGGCGTCGGGATGGTTCGCCGCATATCGTCAATGTCTCGTTTCCCGGGGTGCATGGCGCCGCGCTTGCCGGCCTGCTGGACGGCCTGGCGGTCTCCGCGGGCTCGGCCTGTGCGGCGGCCGTGCCGGCGCCGTCCCACGTGCTGCGCGCCATGGGCCGGCCGGATGCCCTGGCCCACGCCTCGCTGCGCCTCAGCCTGGGCGGGCCGACCACTGCCGGGGAGGTCGATCGGGCGGTGGCGGTGATCGGTGCTGCGGTGGGGCATCTGCGCGGCTTCTCACCGGTGTGGCAACGCCTCGCCGCCGGCGAGACGATCCAGTCGGTCTACGGGACCCGCACTCCGTTGGTGTCGATATGACGGGCTGCGGGGCGATACCGCTGGATCCCGCCGTGGCGTCGACATACGGCGGGGCCGTGGCCGCACGTTTCGCCGCCCCCGCCCATGCCGGCCGTCCCGATGGGACCGGCTGGCTCGCGGGGGAGGCCGGCCGGGTGCCGGCCGGCGCGATGGTGAGGATCTGGCTGTGCGGCGACACGGCCGGCGGCGTCACCGCCGCGCGTTTCGAGGCGTTCGGCGATCCGGCGGTGGTCGCCGCCGCGGACTGGCTATGCGAGGCGGTCGCCGGCCGGCCGCTGACGGAACTCGGGGACCTGACGGCGCGTCGAATCAGTGAGGCACTGGCCATTCCCGCGGCCCATATGGATGGTACGCTGGTGGTCGAAGACGCGCTCGCCGCCGCGGCCGAGCGGCTGGTGGCCATCGGCGGGCGGTCCGGCGACGACGGAGGTTGTGGCAAATGAGTATTCAGGTAACCGATCGCGCGGCGGCGCACATCCGCCGCTCCGTAGCGGGACGCGATGACGCCGTGGGCCTGCGGCTCGGGGTTCGCACGTCCGGCTGCTCCGGGTTCATGTACACCGTGGACTACGCCGATGCCGTCGGCGAGGACGATACCGTCTTCGACGTCGGTGACGTCCGGGTCGTGGTGGACCGCAAGAGCCTGCCGTTCATCGAGGGCATGGAGGTCGACTTCGTGCGCGAGGGCCTTAACGAGCGGTTTGCGTTCCGCAATCCCAACGCCACCGCCGAGTGCGGCTGCGGGGAGAGCTTCTCCGTGGCGTGAGCCGGTCGCCGGGGGGCTCAATTGCCCGGTCCGGCGCCCCGGGTTAGACTGTCCGCCTTTAGCCGGCGCCCCCGTCCGGGGGTGCCGGCGAGCCTCGTTAACATCCTGGAATCCACTGCGACCGAACACGGAGTAGCCGCATGGCCGTTGAACGCACCCTCTCCATCGTCAAGCCCGACGCCGTGGCGAAGAACGCGATCGGCGAGATCTACAGCCGCTTCGAGAAGGCGGGTCTGAAGATCGTCGGCGCGAAGATGCTGCACCTCAGCCGCGAGCAGGCCGAGGGCTTCTACGCGGTGCACCGCGAGCGGCCGTTCTTCGACGCGCTGGTCTCGTTCATGACCTCGGGGCCGGTGATGGTGCAGGTGCTCGAGGGCGACGACGCGATCCGCAAGAATCGCGAGATCATGGGCGCGACCAACCCGGCCGAGGCGGCCGCGGGTACCATCCGTCACGATCTCGCCGAGACCATCGACGCAAACGCCGTCCACGGTTCCGATGCGGCGGAGACGGCGAAGACCGAGATCGAGTTCTTTTTTGGCGACGATGAGCTCTGCGCCCGTAGTTGATGCCAACCCCGGCGATGCACCGGGTCGGGTGAACCTGCTCGACCTGGACCGCCAGGGGCTGCAGCGGTTCTTCGCCGATCTCGGCGAGAAGCCGTTCCGCGCCGTGCAGGTGCTCAAGTGGCTGCACCAGCGCCGTGTGCTCGACTTCGAGTCGATGACCGATCTCAGCAAGTCGCTGCGCGCGCAGCTGCACCGGCACGCCGAGGTCCGTCTGCCGAGCCCGGTATTCGATCAGGAGTCCCGGGACGGCACGCGCAAGTGGGTCCTCTCGCTGGAGGGCGGCAACGCCATCGAGACGGTGTTCATCCCCGAGAACGACCGCGGCACGCTGTGCGTGTCCTCCCAGGTCGGCTGCGCGCTGGACTGCACCTTCTGCTCCACCGCCCAGCAGGGGTTCAACCGCAACCTCTCCACGGCGGAGATCATCGGCCAGGTGTGGTTCGCCCAGTCCGCGCTCGACGCCGAGGGGCGCGGCCGCCGGGTGACCAATGTGGTGCTCATGGGCATGGGCGAGCCGCTGGCGAACTACCGGAACGTGGTGCCGGCGACCCGGCTGATGGTCGATCAGCACGCCTACGGGCTTTCCCGGCGGCGCGTGACGCTGTCCACCTCCGGGCTTGTGCCGAACCTGCGCCGGCTCGCGGGCGAGAGCGACATCAGCCTGGCGGTGTCCCTGCATGCGCCCAACGACGCCCTGCGTGACGAGATCGTGCCGGTGAACCGTCGTTATCCCCTGGCAGAGCTGCTCGACGCCTGCCGGCAGTACGTGGCGAATACGCCCCACCGCCGCATCACCTGGGAGTACGTGATGCTCGACGGCGTGAACGACAGCGACGGCCACGCCCGGGAGCTGGCGCGGTTGCTCGAGGGCATCCCCTCGAAGATCAACCTCATCCCCTTCAATCCGTTCCCCGGCGCGGCGTACGAATGCTCGCCGGCGGAGCGGATCCAGCGCTTCGCCTCGCTGCTGCAGCGCGCCGGCTACATCACCACGGTGCGCCGGACCCGGGGGGAGGATATCGACGGGGCCTGCGGCCAGCTCGTGGGCGAGGTCTCGGACCGCCTCCGCCGGCATCCCCGCTGGGGCCGTTCCGCCCCGGAGGGTGCGGCATGAGGGGTGTCTGGCTGGCGGTGGTGCTGGCACTCGGGCTGAGCGCCTGTGCGAACGTGCCCCAGCAGGAGCCCGCGCCGGATTCGCAGCCCAAGACCGACAGCCAGCAGGCGGCCAGCGCCAATACCCAGCTCGGCGTGCGCTACCTGCAGCAGGGCGAGCCCCGGCAGGCGTTGCGCAAGCTGCGCAAGGCGCTGCGCCAGGATCCGGACAACGCGGACGCGCACACGGTGACCGGGATCGTCTACGAGCGCCTGGACCGGCCCGAGCAGGCCGAGAAGCACTACCGGCGCGCCGTGGAGCTCGACGGTAACAACGGCACGGCGCTCAATAACTACGGACGCTTCCTGTGTGACCGCGGCGATGTCGACCGCGGCCTGACGATGTTCGACCGCGCGGCGGACAATCCGCTCTATGACCGCGTCGCGGTGGCCCTGACCAACGCCGGCAACTGCGCGCTCAACGCTGGCCGAAAGGACGTCGGGGAGGACTACCTCCTGCGCGCCCTGGAAGCGAACAAGACCTTCCCGCCGGCCCTGCTGCGCATGGCACGCCTGCGCTACGAGCAGGGCCATTACCTCAACGCGCGCGCCTTCTACCAGCGCTACCTCGATGCCGCGCCGCAGACCGCCCAGTCCGCGTGGCTCGGCCTGCGCATCGAGCACGAGCTCGGCAACCAGGATGCGGTGGCGAGCTACCGGCTGCTGCTGAACAATCGTTTCCCCGAATCGCCGGAGACGCGCCAGATGCTGGAGTGGGAGAGCGATGGCAAGCTTTGATTCACCCGTGGCGGAGGCCCCCGAGGAGACCGGTGGGCATGGACCCGGCCGGCGCCTGCGTCTGGCCCGCGAGCGCCGGGAGCTCGCTGTCGGCGCGGTGGCCGACGCGCTGCACCTGCACCGCCACGTGGTGGTGGCGATCGAGGAGGATCGCTACGACGATCTGCCGCCGGTGACCTTCACCCGCGGCTATATCCGCTCCTACGCGCGGTTTCTGGAGCTGCCGGAAACCGAGATCCTCGAGGCCTTCGACCGCCTGGGCGTCCGCGACGCCTCGCCGACGTTCACGCCCCCGGGCTCCGAGAGTGGGCCGCGGCGGGGGGCAGGCCTGCCCGCCGGCACGCCCTGGCTGCTGGTCGTGCTCGTGGTGGCGGTGCTCGCCGTGGCCGGGTGGTTCTGGTTCAACGACGACGGTTTCGGTGCCCTGATCGGCCGGGACCAGCCCGAGGTCGGGGCGTCGGCGCCCGCGGCGAGCGGTACGGTCGAGCAGCAGGGCGCCAACGCGACGGAAGGCTCCGGCGGGGCCGCCTCCGGTGTTGAGGGGGACGCTGTGACGGGCACAGGGAGCAGTGCGGCCTCTGCCCCGCCGGAGGACGCCGGCGTGGCGGCATCCGGTGAGCAGACCGGCATTACCGGCGCCGGCGATACCGGGACCGGAGGCGCCGGGTCGACGGGTACCGCGCCGGAGGTCGGTGACTCGGCGGCTGCGGGTGCGCCTGAAAGCGGTACGGAATCGCCGGCGGCCGCGGATACCGGCACGTCGTCCGGCACGGCGCGTGGTGCGTCCGCCGCGGACGCGGCGTCCGGGGTTGCCATGACCGGCGCAGACGCCGCTGTCGGGAACGGGGCTGCCGGCACCACGGCGGCGGCCGCTGGCGAAGAGGATGGGGGAGACGGGGCCGGCCCCGCGCCGGCGGGAAGCGACCGTCTGACCTTCGAGTTTACCGGCGAGTCCTGGATGGAGGTCACCGACGCCGCCGGCGACCGTCTGCTGTTCGGGCTGGTCGGCGGCGGCGAGACCCGCACGGTGACCGGTGAGCCGCCGTTCGAGATCGTTGTCGGCGACGTCAGCGTGGTCTCGCTGAGCCACGACGGCCAGGCTGTCCCCCTCGCGGACCGCGCCAACGGACGCGTCGCCCGTTTCACCCTGGGCGAGTCGCGCTGACCGCCGAACCCAATCATCACGGAGAACGACTTGAGCAGTAGCCTGCAGAGCCTGCGTGGCTTCGCGGACATTCTCCCCGGCGCGAGCGCGCTCTGGCGCGATGTCGAGCAGCGCCTTCGCCGGACGGTGTCCGCCTACGGTTACCAGGAGATCCGGCTGCCGGTGCTGGAGCGCACTGAGCTGTTCGCCCGCTCCATCGGCGAGATCACCGACATCGTCGAGAAGGAGATGTACACCTTCGAGGACCGCAACGGTGAGAGCCTGACCCTGCGCCCCGAGGGCACCGCCGGCTGCGTGCGAGCGGCCCTGCAGCACGGGCTGCTGCACGGCGCGCAGCCGCGGCTCTGGTACATGGGGCCGATGTTCCGCTACGAGCGCCCGCAGAAGGGGCGCTTCCGGCAGTTCCACCAGATCGGGGCGGAGGTCTTCGGCCTCGACGGCCCGGACGTGGATGCGGAGATGATCCTGATGACCGGGCGCATGCTCCGGGCCATCGGCCTTACCGACGTGCGCCTGGAGATCAACAGCCTCGGTACGCCGGAGGCGCGCCGGGCGTACCGCGAGCGCCTCCAGGCGCACCTGCGCAAGCACGAGGACGTCCTCGACGACGACGCGCGCCGGCGCCTGGAGAGCAACCCGCTGCGCGTGCTGGACAGCAAGAACCCGGCGATGCGCGAGGTCATCGCCTCGGCGCCGAGCCTGCTGGACGCGCTGGACGAGGAGTCCGAGGCGCACTTCGGGCGCCTGCGCGAGCTGCTCGACGCCGCCGGCCAGCCGTACACCGTCAACGAGCGCCTGGTTCGCGGTCTGGACTACTACAGCCGCACCGTCTTCGAGTGGGTGAGCGACCGTCTCGGTGCCCAGGGCACCGTGCTCGCCGGTGGGCGTTACGACGGACTGGTCGCCCAGCTCGGCGGCCGGGCGACCCCGGCCATCGGCTTCGCTGCCGGTATCGAGCGCCTGGTGGCGCTGGTGGTGGATGCGGAGGCCGATGCGGCCGAAGGGGCGGCGCCCGCGGTGGACGCCTACATGGTGATCATGGGCGAGGCGCCCCGCGGTGAGGCGATGCGTCTTGCCGAGCGTCTGCGCGACCGGCTGCCGGCGCTGCGGCTGCAGCTCAACAGCGGCGGCGGCTCGTTCAAGAGCCAGTTCAAGCGAGCCGATCGCAGCGGTGCCCGGTACGCGCTGATCGTGGCCGAGGAGGAGCTGGCGGAGGGCCGGGTCGGGCTCAAGGACCTGCGCGGCGAAGGCGATCAGGTGCGGCTCGACGAGGATGCGCTGGTCGGGCAGCTCGCTGCCGTGGCGACCCGGCGTGACGACATCAACGGAGGGGGCTGACGTGGCATACACCACCGAAGAGGAACAGCTTGAGGCGCTCCGGCGCTGGTGGCACGAGAACGGCCGGGCCGTGATTGCGGGCGTGATCATCGCGGTTGCCGCGGTGGTCGGCTGGCAGCAGTGGGAGTCCTGGCAGGAGCGCAGCGCCATGGAGGCGTCGGCGCGCTACGACGCGCTCAACGAGGCGGTGGCCGAGGATCGCCCGGACGCCGTCGAGCAGGCGGTGGAGGCGCTGCGTGCAGACTCCGGCGACAGTCCCTACGCCGTTCTCGGCAGCCTGGCGGCGGCCAAGTACTTCGCCGGCCGGGGCGACCTCGAGGCGGCCCGGGCGCGGCTGGACTGGGCGCGCAACAACGCTTCCAGCGATGCCCTGCGGCAGGTCGCGCGGCTGCGTCTCGCGGAGGTTCAGCACGCCCTCGGTGACGGCAAGGGCGCCCTGGCGACCCTCGAGCCGGTGCCGGGTGGACCGTTCGCGGCCCGTTACCAGGAGCTGCGCGGCGATATCCTCGTGGCGCTGGACCGTCACGACGACGCGATCGAGGCCTATCGTGCAGCCATGGACAGCGAGCCCGGCAGCCAGCGCAGCCAGTACGTGCGGGTGAAGCTCAATGACCTCGGTGCCGAGGTCGGGGAGGCCTCATGATGTCGCGGATAGCCCGGCTTTCCCTGGCCCTCGTGCTCGGCTCGGCCCTCGTCGGTTGCGCCACGCCCGACGCCTTCGAGGCGACGGATCCGCCCGGCGGCGTGTCCGTCGCGGGCGGTCTGGAACCGGAGATGGTGTGGTCCCGCGATGTGGGCGAGGCCGGCGGTCTGCATGACCGGCTGGAGCCTGCCTACTCGGACGAGCGGATCTATGCGGCGGGCGCCGACGGCACGGTCTACGCGTTCGATGCCGAGAACGGACGGACCGAGTGGACCCAGGACCTGGGCGCCCCCCTGTCCGGCGGACCGGCGGCCGGGCACGGCCTGGTGGTGATCGGCACGCGCAAGGGCGAGGTCATCGGCCTGTCCGCCGACGACGGCGAGGTGCTCTGGCGCTCCGGGGTCACCAGCGAGGTCCTCGCGCCGGCGGCGATCGGCGACGACGTGGTCGTGGTCCGGACCAACGACGGGCGCGTGTTCGCCCTGGAGCCGGACAGCGGTGAGCGCCGCTGGCTCTACGACCGCAACGTCCCGACCCTGACCGTGCGCGGGCACAGCGCCCCGGTGATCGCCGAGGGCGGTGCCATCGTCGGTTTCGATAACGGCCGCCTGGTGGCGCTGTCGCTGAGCGAGGGCACTCCCGTCTGGGAGGCGTCCGTGGCCGTGCCCAAGGGGCAGACCGATCTGGACCGGATGATTGACATCGACGCCGATCCCCTCGTGGCGCGGGATGCGGCGTTCGCCGTGGCCTACCAGGGCCGTGTGGCCGGTGTGGCGCTCAAGAGCGGCCAGGTGGTCTGGGCCCGCGAGCTCTCCGGGAACGCCGGTCTGGCGCTCGCCGGGCGTCGTCTCATCGTGCCCGATACCGGGGGCCGTGTCTGGGCGCTCGATCCGTCCAACGGCGCTTCGCTGTGGCGCCAGGACGCCCTGTCCGGTGAGGCCCTCGCCGGCCCCGCGATCCAGGACGGGTACGTCGTGGTGGCGGGTGATGACGGTTACCTGAGCTGGCTGAACGCGGACAGCGGCGAGATCCTGGCGCGGCGACATGCCGCGGATACCCGCATCACGGTCGCCCCGCTGGTCGTGGGTCACCGGCTCTATACCCTCTCCACCGGCGGCCAGCTCCAGTCCTGGTCCCTGCCGGGCTCGTGATCGCGACGGCATGTGCCTGATCGTCGCCGCGGCGGGCCACCATCCCCGCTACCCGCTGGTGGTGGCGGCCAACCGCGACGAGTTCCACGAACGCCCCGCCGCGCCGGCGGCGTGGTGGGACGACCCGCCGGTGCTGGCGGGGCGCGACCTGCGTGCCGGCGGCACCTGGTTTGCGGTGGACCGGCGCGGCCGTTTCGCCGCGGTCACGAACTTCCGCGATCCCTCCACCGAGGCGGCGCCGCGCTCCCGCGGCGAGCTGCCCGCGGCGATGCTTGCCCACGAACGCCTCGAAGCCGGTCTCGACGCACTGGCCGGCGTCGCCGGCCAGTACGGCGGTTTCAATCTGCTCGCCGGTGACGCGCACGGCGGCGGGCTCGTGCACCTGTGCAACCGGACCGGCGAGTCACAACGGCTCGGGCCGGGGCTGTACGGCCTGAGCAACCACACCCTGGACACCCCCTGGCCCAAGGTCCGGCGGGCCCGTGACGGGCTGGCGGAGTTGCTGGCGGCGGACGCCGTCGACGCCGGCGTGCTTCTCGAGCTGCTTCACGATCGCCGCGGCGTTCCCGACGACGCGCTCCCGGATACCGGTGTCCCGCTGGAGTGGGAGCGCCTGCTGGCACCGGCGTTCATCGTCAGCGAGCGCTACGGGACCCGTGCCTCTAGCGTTTACATCGTCGCCGACGACGGTACCGCGACCTTCGTCGAGCGGCGTTTTGACCCGGCCGGCCGGCCGACGGGGGAGACCCGGGAGGCCTTCCGCGTCATGGGCTGACGGTCGGCGGGCCCGGCGGGCAGGTTACCCGGCGCATCGGCGCGTTCGCGTGGTCCCCCGGGCTGAATTGCGCCCCCCGGGGGCGGGTGATAGGCTCGTTGGCCTCCGTCCGGAGGGTCCCTCCGGACCCGGCCGTCGGGCTTCGCCCCGGCCGCGAGCGAAAACGCCAGCGAGCGACATTGGAGGAGTTCGACTCATGCGCATCATTCTTCTGGGCCCCCCGGGGGCGGGTAAAGGGACTCAGGCGCAGGCCCTGTGCGAGACCTACGGCATTCCGCAGATCTCCACCGGGGATATGCTGCGCGCCGCCGTCAAGGCGGGTACGCCCCTCGGCCAGGAGGCCAAGAAGGTCATGGACAGCGGCGGGCTGGTCTCCGACGAGATCATCATGGGCCTGATCAAGGAGCGCGTGGCCGAGCCGGACTGTGCCAACGGCTTCCTCTTCGACGGCTTTCCGCGCACCATCGCCCAGGCCGACGCCCTGGCGGCGGAGGGCATCCGCATCGACAACGTCGTCGAGATCCAGGTGCCGGACGAAGAGATCGTCCAGCGTATGACCGGGCGGCGCGTGCATCCCGGCTCCGGGCGGGTCTATCACGTCGAGCATAACCCGCCGAAGGCGGCGGGCCGCGACGACGAGACCGGCGAGGAGCTGGTCCAGCGCGACGACGACCGCGAGGAGACGGTCCGCAAGCGCCTGGAGGTCTACCATGAGCAGACCCGTCCGCTGGTCGACTACTATCGCGATCTCGCCGGAAAGGGCGGGCCGGATGCGCCGAAGTACGTGAGCGTGGACGGCCGCGGCAGCGTCGAGGACGTGCAGGCGCGTATCCGCGCCGAGCTCGTCGACTGAGCCCCGATAACGCGGGCGGGCTGCGTCCAGTCCCGCCCGCGTGCGTATTCCGGCCCGGCCCCGTGTCGTGCCGGACGTTCCGGCGGGGCGGCTAGTCCCCGCCCCGGCCATGACTGGCCAGCCGGCGCAGTGCGTCGGCCAGCCGTGGGTCGTCACAGCCCTCGGCGGTGGTCTCCAGCAGGCGGGCGTTCGTGCCACTCAGCCGCCGAGGCGGCGCACGACGGGTGCGCAGTCGCGGCGGCTCGACGGTGATCCGGCACGTACGGGGGCGCTGGTCGATCAGCGATGCGGCGGCCTCCAGCAGCTCCCCCTGCCGGTATCGCAGCTGGGTGGCCCAGATCGGAGAGTGTGCAACCAACGCCAGGGCATCGCGGTCCAACCCGGCGAGGCGCCACTGGCCGTGTAGCTCATCGGGCAGCACGCGCTGGAGCCGGCGTTGCCACCGGGTCGTCTCCCGGGTGCGTGCGCCGAGCCGTTCCAGCACGGTGTTGCCCCGGTGCAGGACCCCGCGCAGGACCTTCGGACGACCGTTGCCGCGCTGATCCGCCGGCATTAGTGACCCTGCTAATGGATGGATGAATACGCTATAGTAGCGCCCTGTCGCGAAGTGGACTACCGCTTTCAGCCCGCACCCATGCCAGCTCGGATGACGTCCATATGTTAGGTGCCATTACCAAGAAGGTCTTCGGCAGTCGCAATGACCGCGTAGTTCGCCGGATGCGCAAGACGGTGCAGCGCATCAACGACCTCGAGGAATCCGTCCAGAAGCTCGACGATGACGCCCTGGCCGGGCGTACCGCGGTGTTCCGCGAGCGTCTCGAGGCCGGCGAGAGCCTGGACGACCTCCTGCCCGAGGCGTTCGCCACCGTGCGCGAGACGGCCCGCCGGGTGCTCGGGATGCGCCACTTCGACGTCCAGCTCATCGGCGGCATGGTGCTCCATGAGGGCCGGATCGCCGAGATGAAGACCGGTGAGGGCAAGACCCTGGTCGCCACGCTGGCCGCCTATCTGAACGCGTTGCCGCGCACCGGGGTGCACGTGGTCACGGTCAACGACTACCTGGCCCGGCGCGACGCCGAGTGGATGGGACGGGTCTATCGCTTCCTGGGCCTGGAGGTCGGGGTCGCGGTGCCGGGAATGGACCCCGAGGACAAGCGCGCCGCCTACGCCGCGGACATCACGTACGGGACCAACAACGAATTCGGCTTCGACTACCTCCGCGACAATATGGCCCTGCGCCTCGAGGAGCGGGTCCAGCGCGGCCGCGGTTTCGCCATCGTCGACGAGGTGGACTCCATCCTCATCGACGAGGCGCGTACCCCGCTGATCATCTCCGGACAGGCGGAGCAGTCCAGCGAGCTCTACCAGCGTATCGACCAGCTCGTGCCCCGCCTCACCCGGCAGGAGGAGGAAGAGGGGCCTGGTGATTTCAGCGTCGACGAGAAGGCCCGCCAGGTCTATCTCACCGAGGACGGCCAGGAGCGCGCCGAGCAGATCCTCAAGGAGAGCGGCCTGCTCAAGGAGGACGAGAACCTCTACGACGCCCGCAACATCTCCCTCGTCCATCATCTGAATGCGGCCCTGCGGGCCCATGCAATCTTCCAGCGCGACGTCCATTACCTCGTGCGCGAAGGCCAGATCGTGATCGTCGACGAGTTCACCGGCCGCGCCATGCCGGGGCGGCGCTGGGGTGACGGCCTCCACCAGGCGGTCGAGGCGAAGGAAGGGGTCGAGATCCAGGCCGAGAACCAGACTCTCGCCTCGATCACCTTCCAGAACTACTTCCGCCTCTACGACAAGCTCTCCGGCATGACCGGTACCGCCGACACCGAGGCGTACGAGTTCCAGCACATCTACGGCCTGGAGGTGGTGGTCATCCCCACCAACAAGCCCATGGTCCGCGAGGACCACCACGACCTGGTCTATCTCAGCCAGCAGGACAAGTACGCGGCAATCCTCGAGGACATCCGGGACTGCCACCAGCGCGGGCAGCCGGTACTGGTGGGCACCACCTCCATCGAGGCCTCGGAGCTGCTCTCCCGGGAGCTGCGCAGTGCCAAGGTCCCCCACGAGGTCCTCAACGCCAAGCAGCACGAGCGCGAGGCGGGCATCATCGCCCAGGCGGGCCGCCCGGGTGCGGTGACCATCGCCACGAACATGGCCGGCCGCGGCACCGATATCGTGCTCGGCGGCAACCTCGACGCGGAGCTCGCCGAGCTCGGCGACGATACCTCCGGGGAGGCCGGGGAGCGCCAGCGCGCGGACTGGCAGGCCCGGCACGACGCCGTGATCGAGGCCGGCGGCCTGCACGTCATCGGCACCGAGCGTCATGAATCCCGGCGCATCGACAACCAGCTCCGCGGCCGTTCCGGCCGTCAGGGCGACCCGGGCTCGACCCGTTTCTATCTCTCCCTGGAGGACAGCCTCCTGCGCATCTTCGCCTCCGAGCGCGTCTCGGGGCTGATGCAGCGCCTTGGCATGGAGGAGGGCGAGGCCATCGAGAGCGGGATGGTCTCGCGGGTGATCGAGAATGCCCAGCGCAAGGTCGAGGGCCACAACTTCGACATGCGCAAGCACCTGCTGGAGTACGACGACGTCGCCAACGACCAGCGCAAGGTGGTCTATCAGCAGCGCGACGAGCTGCTGCGCTCGGAGGACATCTCCGAGACCATAGAGGCGATGCGCGGGGACGTCGTCGAGGCGGTGATCAGCGAGCACATCCGGCCGGGCAGCATCGACGAGCAGTGGGATATCGCCGGCCTCGAGGAGGCCCTCGCCGCGGAGTTCAACGCCCGGCTGCCGGTGCAGCAATGGCTCGACGAGGAGGACGACCTCCACGAGGAGACGCTGCGCGAGCGCATCCAGGAGCACATCGCCGAGCAGTACCGTGAGAAGGAGGCGGAGATCGGCAGCGAGCTCATGCGCCAGGTCGAGCAGAGCTTCCTCCTGCAGGTGCTCGATGCGCACTGGAAGGACCACCTCGCCGCCATGGACCATCTGCGCCAGGGCATCCAGCTGCGCGGCATGGCCAGCCGTGACCCCAAGCAGGAGTTCAAGCGCGAGGCCTTCGCGATGTTCCAGGAGATGCTCGAGGGCATCAAGCGCGAGACCATCAAGATCCTCAGCCACGTTCACGTGCGCTCCGAGGAGGAGGCGCGCGCCGCGGAGGAGGAGCGCCATGCCCGCGAGCAGGCGTCCATGCGGGCCCAGCATGCCGAGGCGAGCGCCATGAGTGACGCCGCCGGCGAGGACGGTGCGGCCGCCGCGGACAGCGGCGAGAGCGGGACGTTCGTGCGCGACGGCCGCAAGGTCGGGCGCAACGAGCCCTGCCCCTGCGGCTCCGGGCGCAAGTACAAGCACTGCCACGGCCGGCTGGCGGGCTGATCCGTGGCGGTCGGTAACGATGCCCTGCCGGTGCTGCATCCGGTCCCCGGCGTGCGCCTCGCCGCCACGGCCGCGGGCGTGAGCAAGCCGAACCGGCGCGACCTCGCGCTCATCGAGCTCGCGCCGGGGGGCAATGCCGCCGCGGTGTTCACGGAGAACCGCTTCCGTGCGGCACCGGTGGTGCTCGCCGCGGCAAACCTCGCGACGACCGCGCCGCGCTATCTGCTCGTCAACACGGGCAACGCCAACGCCGGCACGGGCGAACGCGGTCACGCCGATGCCCGGCGCTGCTGCGAGGCACTGGCGTCCCTGGTCGACTGCACGCCGGAGGCGGTGCTGCCGTATTCCACCGGTGTGATCGGCGAGCCGCTGCCGGTCGGACGCATCGAGGCGGGCCTGCCTGCCCTCGTGGACGGCCTGCGGGCCGACGCCTGGGGGGACGCCGCCGAGGCCATCCTCACCACCGACACCCGGCCCAAGGGGGTCAGCGAGCGCGTGCAGGTCGACGGGCGCACCGTCACCCTCACGGGCATCGCCAAGGGCTCGGGCATGATCCGGCCCAACATGGCGACCATGCTGGCGTTCCTCGCCACCGATGCGGTCATCGAGCCGGCGGTGGTGCAGCGTCTGCTCGGTGACGCCGTGGCCGGGAGCTTCAACCGCATCACCGTCGACGGCGACACCTCCACCAACGACGCGTGCACACTCATCGCCAGCGGCAACAGCGCCGCCCGTATCGATCCGGACACCGATCCCGAGGGCTACCAGCGCTTCCGGGCCGCCCTCTCCCGTGTGTGCGAATCCCTGGCGCGGGCGATCGTGCGTGACGGCGAAGGGGCGACCCGCGAGATCGCGGTCACCGTCCGCGGCGCCCGGGACGACGACGAGGCGGCCCGGGTGGCGTTCGCCGTGGCGGAATCCCCGTTGGTGAAGACCGCCGTGTTCGCGGGCGACCCGAACTGGGGGCGGATCCTCGCCGCGGTCGGCCGTGCCGGTGTGGATGACCTCGATGTCACCCGCGTGCGCGTCGACCTCGCCGATTACACCATCGCCGACGGTGGTGGCCGGGTCGAGGATTACGAGGAGGCGGAGGCCGCGCGGCGCATGGCTGCGGACGAGCTCCCCGTGACCATCGATTTGCGTCGCGGCAAGGCCGGCACCACGGTCTGGAGCTGCGACTTCTCCTACGAGTACGTGCGGATCAACGCCGACTACCGCTCATGAGCCCGGCCGTGGAGACGATCCATGTGGCCGTCGCGGTGATCCGCGGCGGGGACGGCCGCGTGCTGATCTCGCGGCGACCGGATCATCTGCACCAGGGCGGGCTGTGGGAGTTCCCCGGTGGCAAGGTGGAGCCCGGCGAGGCCGTCACCGACGCGCTGGTCCGCGAGATCCGCGAGGAGCTCGGGATCACCGTCGCACCGCGCCGCCCGCTGATTCGTATCCCCTTCGACTACCCCGGCCGGCGGGTCGAGCTCGACGTGTGGCTCACGGAGCCGGCGCCGGGCGAGACGCCGCGGGCCATCGAGGTGGCCGAGTGGCGCTGGGTCCCCGCCGCCGGGCTGAGTGCCTATCCGTTCCCCGCCGCCAACGCGCCGATCGTTCGGGCGCTGACCCTGCCCGAGCGCTACGCCATCACGCCTGCCGACGAGCGTGGTGACGCGCTGCTGATGCGCCTCGATCGCGCCCTCGCGTCCGGGCTGGCCCTGGTGCAGTGGCGGCGGGCCACGCCGGACGCGGCACTGCTGGGGGAGGCGATCCGGCGTTGCCACGCCGCGGGCGCCCGGCTTCTGGTCAACGGCGGGCCGGACGCGGCGCGGACGGCGGGGGCCGACGGTGTCCACCTGACCTCCGCGCGCCTACGCTCGCTGGACGCCCGGCCGCTGCCTGCGGATATGCTGGTGGCCGCCTCCTGCCACGACCCGGACGAGCTCGATCGGGCCCTGGGGGTGGACGCGGACTTCGTCGTGCTCTCACCGGTACACGCCACGCCGTCCCACCCCGAGACCCGCCCTCTCGGCTGGCATCGTTTCGAGGACTGGATCGCGGCATTCCCGCGCCCGGTGTATGCGCTGGGCGGGATGGGTGCGGACGACCTGCCGGAGGCGCTGGCCGCCCGGGCGCAGGGCATCGCGGGCATCCGCGGGCTCTGGTAGGTGCGGGGGCCTGCGCGGGCGCCGTCAGTCGTCGACGTCCTCGCCCTCGCCGGGGCTCCAGGCGTCCAGCGATGGCTCGCCGGGGATGTAGCGCTCGCCCTCCACCCAGGCACCGAGATCAATGAGCCGGCAGCGCTCACTGCAGAAGGGGCGGTGCGGCGATCGCGCCGACCACTCCACGCGGGACCCGCAGTTGGGGCATTGAACCGTGGCCGGGCTGCCGTCCCCGGGCCTGTCGGCGGTCAGATCGCGCATAGCTCCAGCCGGAAAGGTACGTTCTCGTCGGTCTGCTGGGGACGCTCGGTGGCGCCGCCCTGGACCATGAAGCGAACCGTGCAGAAGTGCTTGTTCCCGCTGATCTCCGGGAAGTACGGCGCCTCCGCGGGCAGGGCGACCCGCAGCAGCTGGTAGGGGGAGCCCCGCTCGAGGGTGCGCTGGTAGCTGCCCCCCTCCGCCTCGAGGGTCACCGGGTCGGCGCTGTCGCGCAGCAGGGAGAGGATCCGCCGGGTCGCCTCGTGAAGGATCCCGAAGCCGTCGTACCAGCTCTCCAGGTCTTCGCGGCGCCGCTCGGGGGACTGGTTCAGCCACAGGTGATAGCCCGGCAGATCGAAGGCGCAGGTCCCGCCCATGATCCCGGAGCGCTGCGCCACCGCCGCCAGGAACTCGTTGTCGCGGACGATGGCCGGTATGCCCGGCGCTGCCGCACGCAGACGCTGGGCGAGGTCGCGGCATTCGTCCAGAACCGGTGCGAGCAGCGAGGGGTCGACGCCGGGGCGCTTCTCCAGCGCCTCCAGCGAGTTCACCATCTGCTCGAGCTCCTTCTGGATCTCCGAGCGCAGATCGCCGCGGGAGAGCAGGGCGACGATGTCCACCAGCGTGCCCACCGCGAGCCGGCTGTGCCACTCCGTGTCCCCCGTCATCCCGAAGCGGCCCTGGTCGAAGAGGAACTCCAGGCGCAACAGGGTGCGCACCCGTTCGTTGAGCGGGTGTTCGTAGATGATGCGCGACGAGGAGGTTTCACTCATGGTGGACGATCCTGCAGAAACGAGTGGCCTATTGTGACGCAGCGGGCGAGCCGCGACCAACCCGTCGCCGCGCGGCGTCACCGTGAGGCTTACCGGGTGCCGGCGGCGAGGGCGAGGTAGCGCTGGTGGAGGGCGTCCACGGCGTCGCGGAGCGCTTCCGGCGGTCCGCGGTTGTCGATTACGTCGTCGGCGTGGGCGAGCCGGTGGGCGCGCGAGGTCTGGGCCGCGAGTGCGGCACGGGCCTGCTCGGGGGTGTGGTCGTCGCGCCGGCCGAGGCGCTCGATCTGGTGTGTCTCCTCCACATCCACCACCGCAACGCGATCGACCCACTCGTGCCAGCCGGACTCCACCAGCAGCGGCACCACCAGCACGACATACGGCCCCGGGCTCGCCGCGATGCGCTCGTGCACCGCCGCCTCGATACGCGGGTGCAGGATCGATTCCAGGCGCCGCCGTGCGGTCTCGTCGTCGAATATGAGGGCACGCAGGGCGCGGCGGTCGAGGCTGCCGTCGCCGGCGAGGACGTCCCCGCCGAAGGCGTCCACGACGGCCGTCAGCCCCTCGGAGCCCGGGAGCACCACCTCGCGGGCGACGGTGTCGGTGTCGATGACGTCGGCGCCGTGTCCGGCGAACAGGCGGGCCACCGTCGACTTGCCGCTGGCGATGCCGCCGGTGAGTCCGACCACGAACACTAGGTGATCCCGGCGAACTGCAGGTAGGCGTCGATAAGGGTATCGCCCCACAGCAGGGCAACCCAGCCGGCCGCCGCGAGGTACGGCCCGAACGGAATGGGCTGATCGCGGTGGCGGCCGAGGCCGGCGATGAGTGCGATGCCCACCGCGGCGCCCACGAACGATGAGACGATGATGACCAGGGGCAGCATCTGCCAGCCGAGCCAGGCGCCGAGGAGGGCGAGGAGCTTGAAGTCGCCGTAGCCCATGCCCTCCTTGCCGGTGATCAGACGGAAGGCGTGATACACCGCCCAGAGCACCAGATAGCCCGCGGCGGCACCGGCGATCGCCGTCGCCGGTCCCACGAATACCGGTACCAGCGCAAGCAGCAGCCCGAGCCAGAGCCCCGGGAGGGTCAGGTTGTCCGGCAGGAGGAAATGATCCAGGTCGATGACCGTGAGCACGATCAGCCACCAGGTCAGCACCAACCCGGCCGCTCCGGCGGCGGTCCAGCCGAGCTGCCACCAGGTGACCAGCGAGAGCACGGCGGTGGCGCCCTCCACGATCGGGTAACGCGGGGAGATGCGCGTGCCGCAGTCACGGCAGCGGCCGCGCAACAGCAGCCAGCCCAGGACCGGGATGTTGTCGCGGGCAAGAATCGGGGCGCCGCAGGCGGGGCAGTGCGAGCCCGGCCGCATGAGGTTGAAGGGCTCGCGCCCGGGTGGCGTCTCACCGCGCAGCTCGGCGCACTGGGCAGCCCAGTCCGCCTCCAGCATTCGTGGCACCCGCAGGGTGACGACGTTGAGGAAGCTGCCCACGGCAAGCCCCACCAGCACGACGAGCGCGCCCTGGAGGCCGGGACTGGCGGCCAGGAACTCTAGGGCCGGCATGGGCGCTCAGATCACCTGGCCGAGCTTGAAGATGGGCAGGTACATGGCGATGACCAGCCCGCCCACCAGCACGCCGAGGATGACCATGATGAACGGCTCCAGGAGGCTGGAGAGGCTGTCGATGGCCGCGTCCACCTCCTCCTCGTAGAACTCGGCGACCTTGCCGAGCATGGTGTCGAGGGAGCCGGCCTCCTCGCCGATGGCGATCATCTGTACCACCATGTGCGGGAACATCTTGGTCTGATCCGCCGCCCACTGCAGCTGCTGGCCCTGGGCGACCTCCTCGCGCATGCGCAGCACGAGGTTGCCGTACACGGAGTTGCCCGTGGCGCCGGCTACTGACTCCAGGGCGTCCACCAGGGGCACGCCGGCCGCAAACATGGTCGAGAGCGTACGCGCGAATCGCGCGATCGCCGCCTTGTGGAGGATCGGGCCGATCACCGGTATGCGTAGTACCACCCTATCCAGGAAGTGCTGGAATTTCGGTGATCGTTTGTACGACTGTACTGCCGCGATCACCGCTGCCACCAGGGCGATGAGGATGAACAGCCAGTTCTCCCGCGTGAAGTCCGACAGGTCGATGACCATGCGGGTGAACGCGGGCAGGTCGGCGCCGAAGCCCCGGAACAGCGACTCGAACTGCGGCACCACGTAGATGAGCAGGATCGCGGTCACGCCGATGGCCACGCACACGACCGCCGCCGGGTAGAACAGCGCCTTGCGGATCTTGCGCTTGATCGACTCGGTCTTCTCCTTGTAGGAGGCGATCTTGTCGAGGAGCGTGTCGAGCACACCGGCCTGCTCGCCGGCCTCGATGAGGTTGCAGACGAGCTCGTCGAAGTACATCGGGTGCTTGCGCAGCGAGTCGGACAGCGGTGTGCCGGACTCGACGTCTTCCTTGATGCCGAGCACGAGCTGCTGCATGTTCGGGTTCTCGTGCCCGCGGCCGATGATATCCAGCGCCTGCACGATGGGGACGCCGGAGTCCAGCATCGTCGCCATCTGGCGCATGAGTATCGCGATGTCGCCGGAACGGATGCGCTTGCGCCGCTGTCCCTCCATGAGCTCGGCGATGGAGGACTTGCGCCGGATCCGCTGTGCCGCGATTCCCTGCTTGCGCAGGGTCGCGCGAAGGCTGGTCGCGCTCTCGGCGCGGGAGTCGCCCTTGACCTTGCGGCCGTTGCGGTCGACCCCTTCCCAGTTGAAGCTGTTGAGCTTGAGCGCCTTGGTCGCCATGGCCTAGTCCACCGTGACCCGGTTGATCTCCTCCAGGCTGGTGACGCCCTCGCGGACCTTGTCCAGCCCCGAGGTGCGCAGGTCCTTGACGCCTTCGCGCTCGGCCTGTTCCTGCAGCTGCATTGCGTTACCACCCTCCATGATGATCTGTCCCATTCGCTCTGATACGGGCATGACCTGGTAGACGCCCACCCGCCCCTTGTAGCCGGCCGCGCACTGATCGCATCCCTGGGGGCCGTAGAGGACGAGGTCGTCGATCTCGTCCTCGCGGAACCCTTCCTCGAGCAGCGCCTCCCGCGGGATTTCCTGGGGCTGCTTGCACTGGCTGCACAGTCGCCGCGCCAGGCGTTGGGCGATGATGAGGTTCACCGACGAGGCGATGTTGTAGCCCGGCACGCCCATGTTGGCGAGACGCGTGAGCGTCTGCGGCGCATCGTTGGTGTGCAGCGTCGAGAGGACCAGGTGGCCGGTCTGGGCCGCCTTGATCGCGATCTCCGCGGTTTCCAGGTCGCGGATCTCGCCGACCATGATTACGTCCGGGTCCTGGCGCAGGAACGAGCGCAGCGCACCGGCGAAGTGCAGCCCGGCCTTGGGGTTTATGTTGACCTGGTTGATGCCGCCGACGTTGATCTCGACCGGGTCCTCCACGGTGCAGATGTTGCGGTCCGTGGTGTTGAGGATGTTCAGTGCGGTATAGAGCGAGACCGTCTTGCCGGAGCCCGTGGGGCCGGTCACGAGCACCATGCCGTAGGGCTTGTGGATGTAGTCGAGGAAGTGCTCTTTCTGCTCCGGCTCGTAGCCGAGCTGGTCGATGCCCATCTGCGCCGAGCTTGGGTCGAGGATGCGCAGCACGATCTTCTCACCGTAGATCGTTGGCAGCGAGCTGACACGGAAGTCGATGGCCCTGCGGCGCGAAAGGTTCATCTTGATGCGTCCGTCCTGCGGGACGCGGCGCTCGGCGATGTCCATGCGCGACATCACCTTGAGTCGCGCGGCGAGGCGCGGTGCAAGGGCGCTCGGCGGGCTCGCGACGTTGTGGAGAATGCCGTCCTGGCGGAAGCGGACCCGGTACTCGCGCTCGTAGGGTTCGAAATGGATGTCGGAGGCACCGCGGTTGATCGCGTCCAGCAGGACCTTGTTGATGAAGCGCACCACCGGCGCGTCGTCGGTGTCCGGCGTGGCGGCACCGGCGTCCTGGTTCTCCTCCTCCTCGCCGCTGGAGACCTGGAGGTTCTCCAGGTCCTCGTCCAGGTCGAGGTCGGCGAGGGCGTCGCCGGCGTCGTTGAGTGCGTTCTCGATCGCGGCGCCGAGCTTGTCGTCCTCGACCAGAACGGGCTCGGTAATCAGCCCGGTGTGGAACTTGAATTCGTCCAGGGCGCGCAGGTTGGTGGGGTCGGAGACGGCGACGTAGAGGCGCTTGCCCCGGTGCACCAGCGGCAGCGCCCGGTGATGGCGGATAAGGCGCTCGCGCACCAGGGATACGGCCGTCTGGCTGAGGTCGATGGCGTCCAGATCCATCACCGGCAGGCCGAACTCGTCCGACCCCGCCGCCGCTATGCGCAGCGGCGCGACCATGCGCTGTTCGGTAAGGTAGGTAACGAAGGGCTGTTCAGCCTGCTGGGCCGCGGCGAGCGCTTGCTGAGCCTGCTCGGTTTCAAGCAGACCGTCGCGAACGAGCCGCCCCGCGAGTCCCCCGAGCTTCACCGACGGATTGGCCGTTGCCATAGGCTGTCACCACTTGCCTGATGGAATACGGCGCGAAATGCCCCGGGGTTGGCCGCCCCGTCGCGCCTGTTGCCGACTCCCCTTATGGGGCGACTATACCCGATCGTCCCGTCGACTGTAACCAGCCCCGCCGGGGCCCGGTGCCCGTTTGCCGCAGGTTTTCGCGGCAAAATGGGAACGGGTCGGCACTAATGCGTGTCCTCCTCGACCAGGTTCACGCCGGCGGCCCAGAGCGAAGCGAGCGTGCCGGCGCGGGCGACCGGGGGCGCGATAACCGCGACATCATGAGCGCGGGCGTGCCCGGTAATGGCGCGCAGGGCGGTGTCGTCGAGGACGGAGCCGTCACTGGCGAGCAGTGCCTCATGCAGCCGGATGAAGGCCAGCGGCAGCGCCGCGGCGATCTCCGCGAGGCGTGCGGCGTCCGCGACGCCGGAGACCGCCAGTGGGTCCGGAATGTTCGCGGCGAGGGCCGGGGTGGCGATTTCGGCGGCGGCCACTTCCGGGATGACAGCCCCCTGGGCGACGCCGTGATGGTCGCAGCGCCCGCGCAGCCACCCGGGGTAGGCCGGATCGGCGAGCGTGCCGACCCCGAGCGGCACGATGACCGCCGCGATATCGGCGGATGCGGCCAGCCCGTCGAGGACGCACTCCAGGACCTCGCGGTCCAGCCGCATCGCCAGCCGGGAGCCGGCGATGGCGGGACCGTAGTCCCCCGGCGGCAGGGGCGATCCGGCCTCGTCGAGGATACGCGGGTGTACCCGGGCGAGGTGGCTCGTACCGCCGTCGAGACGCGTCAGTGCCGCGCTGCGCGTGGCCAGACGCTCGGCATTCAAGGCGCTCTCGATGCGCCTGCGCCACTCGCCGCTGCTCCTGTGGCCCCCCGGTTGGGGGAGCGGGCCGGAGGCGCTTAGAAGGCCCTCCGGATCCGACGCCGGCGTCACTCCGCGGGCATCGACCTGCGCCGATACGGTTGGCGCCGCGCCCTCGGCGGCGTCGGCGAGGCGGGCCGCGAGGTCGCCGCAGGCGCCGGCGGGGACGCCCCGTGCGAGAAACGCGAAGCGGTCGTGCCCGAGCCGGGCGAGAGGGCCCAGCGGCGGCACCGCAGTGTTCATGGCGTCGGCGGCGGTGATGATCGCCGCTTCCTCCTCGGCCGGCGTGTCGCCGTCGGTGGTGAGCGCGATGTGCAGCACGGTGGAGGGGACGCGGTCGGCCGTTGCGGTGGCCGTGGCGACCTCGGCGAGCAGGGCGTCTCCGCGCATCAGGCCGGTGGCCGGGTCGCTGTGTTCAAGCATGCAGGCGTTGGTGATCCGGCGGCGGTTGGCCTGGATCCGACGACGGAGGAGGGGGGCGAGTACGGCCTCGTGGCCGGGCCCCAGAGCCAGGTCGACACCGGGGGGCGGGCACCGCGGCGGGTCACCGGCGTGCAGGGTCGCAAGTACCGGTGCCGTCAGCGACGGACGCTGGCGGATGGCCGGAACCAGCGTGGTCGTGAGCTCGGCGTCGACGATCACGGCGTCCGGCCGCCATCGCTCCAGCCTCAGCAGCAGGGCGTCGTCGTCCGGCTCGAAGGTGGTGACGGCGAGGCCGTCTGTCGCAAGCGCATCCGGAATGGAGGCGGCGGTGCCGATCAGCGCGGTCCGCCCCGGTTCCCCGGTGTCGCCCAGCCCGGCGAGGACCCGCCGCAGCGGGCCCGGGGCGACGGGCTGTGGCACCACCGCGTCGGCCCCGGCATCGAGGGCGCGGCGATAGCTGCCGACACCCGCATCCGGGACGGCGAGGATGAGCGTGGTGGCGCCGGGGTCTCGGGTTGTCCGCCATGGTGGGCCGTCCTCGCCGGCGGGAGGGTCCACGGCCGCGACGATAACGGCCGGCGGGCGGTGGGCTACTGCGGTCCGGAGCACGGCCGCGCTGGCGAACGCGCGGGCGTGGTGGCCGTGCGCGCGCAGTGCCGCCGCGAGGTGTTGGCTGTCCGTCAGCTGCGACAGGCAGATGTAGATGGTGTCGGGCCGGTCCGTTCCCTGGTCCATGGCGGTCTCTCATGATGGCGTCCCCTGCGGGCGGGGCCCGGTGGCAATGGTGCGTCATTCCCCGTGCGCGGTCGAGCGGACCTTGTGTGCCGAAGGGTGCGGCGTTATGCTCTGAGCGACATATACCCCTCCCACCGGGGGAGGGATTGAGGCCAGGAGGTGAACGATGGAGTTCCAGGTTGAGGGTATGTCCTGCGGTCATTGCGAGAAGGCGGTTCGCGAAGCGGTCGAGGCCGTGCCCGGGGTGGAGTCGGTCACCCGGGTGGACGCGGCGAGCGGTGCCCTGGTGGTGAGCGGCGAGCCGGAGGCCGGGGCAGTGGCCGACGCTGTGCGCGAGGCCGGTTACGACGTGACGGCGCCGTCGTCATGAGCGAGGCCGAGACGCACTGCGGACTGCAGCTCGACGACGGGGTCCGCGAGGACGCCCGTCGCCGTCTGCTGTCCCTGCGCGGGCATGTCGATGGTATCGCCCGCATGCTCGAGCGCGACGAGATCTACTGTGTCGACGTGCTCAAGCAGATCAAGGCGGTGGAGGGCGCCCTCGGCAAGGTCGGGGATCTCGTTCTCCGCAGCCATCTGCGCAACCACGTCACCACCGCCCATGAGCGCGGCGATACCGACCGTATCGTCGAGGAGCTGATGGACGTCCTGAAGTACCGGTGAGCCGACCATGAGCACCACTGTCGATATCCCCGTGGAGGGGATGACCTGCGCGGGCTGTGTCTCCCGCGTCGAGAAATCCCTCGGCGGCGTCTCCGGCGTCAGCGAGGCCAGCGTGAATCTCACCACCGGTAACGCCCGGGTGGCCTTCGACGGGGACCCGGCGGTGGCGGACGCGGTTGCCGCGGTCCGGGACGCCGGCTACGACGTCGCCACCGAGGAGCGGACGTTCACCATCGAGGGCATGACGTGTGCCGGCTGCGTGCGCCGCGTGGAGCGTGCGCTCGCCGCCGTGCCGGGCGTGCTCGAGGCCAGCGTCAATCTGACCCTGGGCAACGCGCGGTTGAACGTCATCCCCCGCGCCGATCTCGACCGCGAGGTCATCGCCGCGGTGGACCGGGCGGGCTACACGGCCAGCCGCGATGCGGACGAGGGGGCGCCCTCGCAGGGAGACCGTGCCGACCCGGAGCTGACGCGGCTGAAGCGCTCGGTGGCGTTCGCGGCAGCGTTCACAGTGCCGCTGGTGATCATCGGCATGGGCAAGATGCTGCCCGGGATCGGTTCGTGGATGCAGTCGGTGATGCCCGAGCGGGCATGGATGTGGCTCGAGCTGGTGCTGGCCTCGCCCGTGCTCTTCTGGGCCGGTGCGCGGTTCTTCCGCGGCGGCGTGGCGGAGCTGCGCCATGCCGCGCCGGGCATGGACAGCCTCGTGATGCTCGGGGCCAGCGCCGCCTGGGGCTATTCGTTCCTGGCGCTGGTGGTGCCCTGGATATTCCCCGAGGGCACGGCGCAGACCTACTTCGAGGCCGCCGGTGTGATCGTCACCCTGATCCTCGTCGGCCGGCTGCTCGAGCACGTCGCCCGCGGGCGGACCTCGGAGGCGATCCGCGGGCTGCTTGCACTGCAGACCCCCACCGCGCGGGTCCGTGACGGCGACGATACCCGGGAGGTCGATGTCTCCGAGGTGAGCGTCGGGGCCGAGGTGGTGGTGCGCCCCGGGGAGCGGGTGCCGCTGGACGGATCCGTGATCGAGGGTCGTTCCTGGGTGGACGAGTCCATGCTCTCCGGCGAGCCCGAGCCTGTGGCGAAGGAGGCGGGTGCCGAGCTCATGGGCGGTACCGTCAACGGCCAGGGCGGGCTGGTGATGCGGGTCAGCCGCGTCGGCGGTGACACGGTGCTCTCCCAGATCATCCGCATGGTGGAGGCCGCGCAGGCCGAGAAGCCGCCGATACAGCGTCTGGCTGACCGGATCGCGGGGGTGTTCGTGCCCCTGGTGCTGGCCGCGGCGGCGATCACCTTCGTCGTCTGGCTGGCGGCCGGGCCCGAGCCGGCGCTGTCCTACGCCTTCGTCACCGCGGTGAGCGTGCTGCTCATCGCCTGCCCCTGCGCCATGGGACTGGCCACGCCCACGGCGATCATGGTCGGTACCGGCCGGGGCGCGCGCATGGGCGTGCTCTTCCGCCGCGGGGCGGCACTGGAGGGCCTGGCGAAGGCGGATACCGTGGTCATGGACAAGACCGGGACCCTGACCCGGGGGCGGCCGGCGGTCACCGACGTGCGCGTGCTCGCCGGCGACGAGGCGACGGTGCTTGCCCGTGTCGCCGCGGTCGAGGCCCTGAGCGAACACCCGGTGGGCGAGGCCGTCGTCGCCGCGGCCCGGGACCGCGGTCTGGAGCCGACGCGCGCCGAGGGCTTCGAGGCGGAGGCCGGCTACGGTGTGCGCGCCCGGGTGGACGGTCACGACATCGCGGTCGGCGCCGAGCGCTACCTCGAACGCCTCGATGTGGCGGCGGGTGATGGCCGGGAAATCGCCTCGACGCTGGCGGCCCGGGGTCGCACCCCGCTCTACGTCGTCGAGGACGGTCAGCTGGTCGCGGTGCTCGGCGTGGCCGATCCGGTCAAGCCGGAGGCGGCGACCGTCGTTTCAGCGCTGCGCGAGCGCGGGCTCACGGTGGCGATGCTTACCGGTGATACCCGTACCACCGCGGAGGCCATCGCTGGGGAGCTGGGGATCGACCGGGTGGTCGCCGAGGTGCTGCCGGCGCAGAAGGCGGACGAGATCCGGCGCCTGCAGGGCGAGGGCCGGCGTGTCCTGTTCGTGGGCGACGGCATCAACGACGCCCCGGCGCTGGCCCAGGCGGATGCCGGTATTGCCGTGGGAACGGGGACGGACGTGGCCATCGAGGCCGGCGATGTGGTCCTGATGCGGGGATCGCTGGACGGGATCGTCAATGCCGTGGCGCTCTCGCGGGCGACCCGGCGGACCATCCTGATGAACTTCGCCTGGGCCTACGGCTACAACGTCGCGCTGATCCCGGTGGCTGCGGGGGTGCTCTGGCCGGTGAGCGGCTTCCTGCTCAACCCGATGCTCGCCGCGGGCGCGATGAGCCTCTCCAGTGTGCTGGTGCTCACCAACTCCCTGCGGCTGCGCCGGTTCCGTGGGCCCATGGGCCCGGGGGAGGCGGGTGAGGCGGCCGGCGGGCGTACGCCGGCCGCCGCGGCCTGATCAGCCGCCGTTGACCTGATCCTTGAAGCCCTTGCCGGGGCGGAAGGCGGGAACGCGGCTGGCGGCGATCCGGATGCTCTCGCCGGTCTGGGGGTTGCGCCCGGTCCGGGCCGCGCGCTCGGTCCGGGTGAAACGCCCGAAGCCGGTAACGCTGACATCGGTGCCGTCGGCAACTGTGCCCTGAATGGTGTCGAACAGCGCGTCCACGACCTCGGCGACCGCCTTGCGAGGCAGCTCGTCACAGCGGTCACGTACGGCGTCGATGAGCTCGTTCTTGTTCATCACAGGATTCATTCGCCTCTCTCCCTTCGATTGCTGTCGGAGTCGGATCGCTCGCCACCGGGCGGCGGCAACGCAGGGTCTGTGGCGGAGTTCAGCAGACGCATTGCCGCCGTGTCCAGCGATTCCGCGACGAGTGTGACCGGGACCACATTACAGGAGGGTTTTGGCGACGCTCCAACGAAAAAGGGGCCGGATCCGTCGATCCGGCCCCTTCTCGGGGAATGGTCGGGGTGACTGGATTCGAACCAGCGACTCCTACGTCCCGAACGTAGTGCTCTACCAAGCTGAGCTACACCCCGGATTGTCTGCTAGTGGCGACGGTCGGCAGCGAATCGTGCCAGCTCAGCGAGGGCCTCGCGGAGCCGATCGTCCCTCGCGAAGGTGAGTGCTGCCTCTGCCTGGCGCGCCTCCTCCTCAGCGAGGCGGCGAGTATAGGCAATGGCGTCGGTGTTTGCAATGGCCTCGCAGACCGCGGTGATCCGTTCGCGCCCGCCGGCCTCGATCGCCTCGCGGATGAGTGCCCGGGTATGCTCGTCGCCGACCTCCATGGCCCGGATAAGCGGCATCGTCGGCTTGCCCTCGGCGAGGTCGTCGCCGACGTTCTTGCCGATCTCCGCGGGGTTGCCATCGTAGTCCAGGGCGTCGTCAATGAGCTGGAAGGCGGTCCCCAGGTGGCGGCCGTAGGCCGCCGCCGCGGTGTCGTCGCTGCCGGCGAACAGCGCGGCCAGGCGGCAGCCCGCCTCGAACAGGGCCGCGGTCTTGCGGTAGATGACCTCGCGGTAGCGGGCCTCGTCCACGTCGGCGTCGTGGACGTTAAGCAGCTGCAGCACCTCGCCCTCCGCGATCGTGTTGGTCGCGCGTGCGAAGGTCTCCATGGCCTCGGTGCTGCCGAGCTCCACCATCATCTGGAACGAGCGGGTGTAGAGGAAGTCGCCGACGAGCACGCTCGCCTCGTTGCCCCAGATATGGTTGGCCGTGTCCTGTCCGCGGCGCTGGTCGGAGCCGTCGACCACGTCGTCGTGGAGCAGCGTCGCGGTGTGGATGAGCTCGACGATGGCCGCCAGCGGGATGTGGCGGTCGCCCCCGTAGCCGGCGGCGCGGGCGGTCAGCAGCACCACCATCGGGCGCAGCCGCTTGCCGCCGCTGTTGACGATGTAGGCGCCGAGCTGGTTGATGAGCACCACGTCCGAGCGCAGGCGGTCCTGGATGGCCCGGTCGACGGCCTGCATGTCCTCGGTGACGAGTTCGCGAATGGCGGCGAGATCCATTAAATGGTCCGTCCCGGGCAGCTCCTGGAGTGGTGAGTCGACCGGATGCTAGAGAGGGGGGTGGGGGGTGTCAAGAAAACGCCCGCGGGAGTTGACCTCGCGCGGCGCGAAGCCTATGATTCGCGGTCTTTAGTTTCCCAGACTGCATTAGCAGCGAACCGGATTTGGAGAACGCAGCCATGTACGCCGTGATCAAGACGGGCGGTAAGCAGTATCGCGTCAGCGAGGGCGATGTCCTCCGTGTGGAGAAGATGGAGGCCGAGGCCGGCTCCACGGTCGAGTTCGACCAGGTGCTCATGGTCGGCGGCGACGACGTGAAGGTGGGTTCTCCGCTGGTGGACGGCGGCCGTGTTTCCGCCGAGGTGGTCTCCCACGGCCGTGACCGCAAGGTCGAGGTGGTGAAGTTCAAGCGCCGCCAGGGCTACCACCGCAAGCACGGCCACCGCCAGCACTTCACCGAGGTCAAGATCACCGGCATCAACGCCGGCTGAATCGGAGGTTAACGAGGCATGGCACATAAGAAGGCAGGCGGTAGTACCCGCAACGGTCGCGACTCGGAATCGAAGCGCCTGGGCGTGAAGCGCTTCGGTGGCGAGGCGGTGCGCGCCGGTAATATCATCGTTCGCCAGCGCGGCACGCACTTCCACGCGGGCGCCAACGTCGGCATCGGTCACGACCACACCCTGTTCGCCAAGAGCGACGGTGAGGTCGTGTTCGAGCGCAAGGGGCCGCGCAAGCGGCGCTTCGTGAGCATACGCGCGGCGAGCTGATCGGCGACCGAACGCATCCCGAAAAGCCCCGTCGCAGGACGGGGCTTTTTTTTGCCGGTAAGGGCCGGCTCGAGGTGGCGGTATGAAATTCGTGGACGAGGCGCGTATCCGGGTCGCCGCCGGTGACGGCGGGGACGGCTGCGTGAGCTTCCGGCGGGAGAAGTTCGTCCCCAGGGGCGGGCCTGACGGCGGCGATGGCGGCCGTGGTGGCAGCGTCTACCTGGTCGGCGACGAGGGCCTGAACACCCTCGCGGACTTCCGTCACAGCCGCCGCTACGCGGCCGAGCGCGGTGAGAACGGCCGCGGCCGGCAGATGACGGGGCGCAGCGGCGACGACGTCATCGTGCCCGTACCGGTGGGCACCGTCGTCACCGACCGGGAGACCGGCGAGGTGATCGGCGATGTCACCGCCGAGGGCGAGCGGCTGCTCGTGGCTCGCGGTGGCGACGGCGGTGTCGGCAATATCCATTTCAAGAGCTCCACCAACCGTGCGCCCCGGCAGTCTACGCCGGGGCAGGATGGCGAACGCCGCGAGCTCTCGCTGGAGCTGCGCGTGCTCGCCGATGTCGGCCTGCTCGGGCTGCCCAACGCGGGCAAGTCCACCCTGATCCGCGCCGTCTCCGGTGCCCGCCCGCGGGTGGCTGACTACCCCTTTACCACCCTGTATCCCAGCCTGGGCGTGGTCCGCGTGGGACCGGGGCGCAGCTTCGTGATGGCGGACATCCCGGGGCTGATCGAGGGGGCGGCCGATGGTGCCGGGCTCGGGGTGCGTTTCCTCAAGCACCTGGCGCGTAACCGGCTGCTGCTGCACGTCCTCGACATCGCCTGCATCTACGACGACCGTGACCCCGCCGCCGATGCGCGCTCGGTCGTGGACGAACTCGCCGCGTTCGACCCCGGGCTGGCGGCGCGGGAGCGCTGGCTGGTGCTGAACAAGATCGACCTCATTCCCGCCGACGAGCGCGACGCGGTGGCCGCCGAGATCACCGCGGCGATGGATTGGGAGGGCCCGGTGTTCCTGGTCTCCGGTGAGAGCGGGGAGGGCACGGACTACCTGTGCCAGCGCGTCATGGACCGCCTGGAGGCGATGCGGGGCGAGGGTGACGCCGATGGATGAGGGTGCGCGCTGGCGCGCCCGGCTGGCCGATACCCGGCGCTGGGTGCTCAAGGTGGGCAGCGCCCTGGTGACCAATGAGGGCCGGGGGCTCGACGGTGAGCGCATCGCCGGCTGGGTGGCTCAGATCGCGGACGCTCATCGCCAGGGGCGGCAGGTCGTGCTGGTCTCCTCCGGCTCCGTCGCCGAGGGCGTGCAGCGCCTTGGCTGGCCCCGTCGGCCGCATGCGCTGCATCAGCTCCAGGCCGCCGCGGCGGTCGGGCAGATGGGGGTGGTCGAGGCCTACGAGCGGGAGTTCCGCCGTTTCGGTCTGCGCACCGCCCAGGTGCTGCTCACCCATGAGGACCTTGCCGACCGTCGCCGCTATCTCAATGCACGCAGCACCCTGCGCACGCTGCTGGCGCTGGGGGTGGTGCCGGTGGTCAACGAGAACGACACGGTCGCCACGGACGAGATCCGCTTCGGTGACAACGACACCCTGGCGGCGCTGGTGACCAACCTGGTCGAGGCGGAGGTGCTGGCGATCCTGACCGATCAGTCCGGCCTGTACGATGCCGATCCCCGCCGGAATCCGCGGGCCGCCCTGATCAACGAGGCGGACGCCGCCGATGAGCGCCTGGAGGCGATGTGCTCGGATGCGCCCGGTGCCCTGGGCAGCGGAGGGATGCGCACGAAGGTGACCGCGGCGGCCCGTGCCGCTCGTTCCGGCGCTGTGACCGTGATCGCCTCGGGCCGCCTTCCTGACGTGGTGGCACGAATCGCCGGCGGAGAGCGGCTGGGCACGCTGCTGTGGCCCTCGCGGGAGCGGATGGCGGCGCGCAAGCAGTGGCTGGCCGGCCAGCTGCAGGCGCGGGGGACGCTGTGGCTGGACGCCGGTGCGGCACGGGTGCTGCGCGAGGACGGCCGCAGCCTCCTGCCGGTGGGCGTGACACGGGTGGACGGGCGATTCATGCGCGGTGACATGGTGACCTGTCTCGACCCGGATGGCCGCGAAGTGGCCCGGGGGCTGGTGAACTATGGCTCGGGGGATGCCCGCCGGCTGCGCGGCGTCTCCTCCAGTCGCATCGAGGCCGTACTCGGGTATGTCGACGAGCCCGAGCTCATCCACCGTGACAATCTGGTGCTCTCGGAGGAGAGCTGAGGCGGGTGCCGGTGGGGCGTGTCCGGCCGGCAGGTGGAAACGAAGACGCCGGCCAGCGGCCGGCGTCTTCGTCACGATCAGGCAGGTTCCGGCTTAGCCGAGGGCCTTGATCTTCTTGGCTAGGCGCGCCTTGTGCCGCGCGGCCTTGTTCTTGTGGATCACCCCTTTGGTGGCCATGCGGTCGAGGACCGGGACGGCCGTACTGTAGGCTTGCTCGGCCTTCGCCTTGTCGCCCGCCTCGATCGCCTTGATCACCTGCTTGAGCTGGGAACGCATCATCGAGCGGCGGGCCTGATTGTGGCGACGGCGCTGCTCGGTCTGACGAGCGCGCTTCTGAGCAGAGGCGATGTTAGCCAAGGTCGAACTCCTGCGTGATCCTGTCCACGATAAAGTCGCGTATGATGGCGCCTCGCCCGGTCGGTGTCAATCACGCGCGACGCCCGCGGCGCGCGGGCGCGCGACCGCGTACCGGGCCCGGGCATCGCAGGCGTATACGGAGACAACGGCATGAAGGTAGCGGGCCTGTTCCGGGCGTTGCTGACATTCAGCTCGTGGACGCTGCTCTCGCGGGTCCTGGGGCTGGTGCGCGATATCGTCCTGGGCGTGGTCTTCGGCCCGTCGGCAGGGATGGACGCGTTCCTGGTGGCGTTCAAGATCCCGAACTTCATGCGCCGGCTCTTCGCCGAGGGGGCGTTCTCCCAGGCCTTCGTGCCGGTCCTCTCGGAGTACCACACGCAGAGCACGCCGCAGGAGGTCAGGGCGCTGGTGCGCCGGGCCTCCGGGAGCCTGGCGGTGGTGCTGTTGGCGGTGACCCTCGTGGGGATGGCGGCCTCGCCCTGGCTGGTGCGGGTGTTCGCCCCCGGCTTCGCCGGTGACCCCGAGCGCCTCGCGGCGGCAGCGGGGATGCTGCGGGTGACCTTTCCCTACCTGATGCTGATCTCGCTGACCGCGTGTGCCGGCGCGGTGCTCAACAGCCTGGGCTCGTTCGGTCCGCCTGCGTTCGCGCCGGTACTGCTCAACATCTGCCTGATCGGCGCGGCGCTGATCCTCGGCGACGTGCTCGATCCCGGGGTGGCGGTACTTGCCTGGGCGGTGGCACTCGCCGGGGCGTTGCAGCTGGCGCTGCAGCTGCCGTTCCTCGCCCGCCAGGGGTTGCTGGTGATGCCGCGGCCGGATTTCCGCGATCCCGGCGTTCGACGGGTCCTGCGGCTGATGGGGCCCACGCTGTTCGGCACCTCGGTGCAGCAGATCAACCTGCTCGTGGACACGGTGCTGGCGTCGTTCCTGATGACCGGCAGCATCAGCTGGCTGTACTGGTCCGACCGTCTGGTGGAGTTTCCGCTGGGCATCTTTGGCGTCGCCCTCGGCACGGTGATCCTGCCGCGGCTGTCTCGGGATCACACCGGCGCCGGGCCGAAGGCGTTCAACGCGACCCTCGACTGGGCCCTGCGGCTCACGCTGGTGCTCATCGTCCCGGCGACCGTGGGGCTGATGGCGCTGGCCGCGCCGATGCTGGCGACGTTGTTCCAGTACGGCGCCTTCGGGGCCCGCGATGTCCAGGCGGCGAGCTTCAGCCTGCTCACCTACGGGGTGGGGCTGTTCCCCTTCGTGCTGGTCAAGGTCCTGCTGCCCGGCTATTTCGCCCGCCAGGACACGCGCACACCGGTGCGTTACGCGGTGGTCGCGATGGTGGTAAACGCGGTGTTCAGCATCGCCGCCGTGGCGCTGCTGTACGGCAGCGGCGTTGCCCACGCCGGGCTGGCCCTGGGTACGGCCCTGGCCGCGGGGGTGAACGCCGGACTGCTCGTGCGCGGGCTGCGCCGGCGCGGCGTCTACCGGCCGCAGGCCGGCTGGCCGCGCCTGCGCCGGCAGGTCGGTCTGGCGGTCCTGGTGATGCTCGCCGTACTCTACTGGCCGGCCCGCCAGCTCGACGCCTGGATCGCGGCGGGACCGGGGCTGCGGGTGGCCGCGCTGGCGGGCTGCATCGTGGTGGCGGCGGTGGCGTATTTTGCCGTGCTCCTCGCCCTCGGTCTGCGCCCGGCGATGCTGCGCGAGCCGCCGTCGTCGGAGGTTCGGACGCCGGCGGGGTAGACCGGCCGCGCCCGGCGGCGGGCCGTCTTCACGGACGGGTGCCGGTCGGGACCCCGGCTCCCGGGAGGCGGCCCGGACTGTCGCACGCCTGCGGCGCACGACCTACCTGCGGGTTCCGGCCGGGATATACCGTGCCATCTGTAGGTCGGCTGCTCCTGGCAGCCAACAGCTTCCGGGCCCGTGTCGGAACCTGCGCATGGCCGGTCCACGGCGGGTCTGGCGGAACGTCGGCTGCCTGCGAGCAGCCGACCTACCGGCGGCAACATACAAGGTCATGCGTGGTCGCAGGCCGTGTGCGACGTCCCCGCCGGTTCCGGCCGGGATGCCGTGCCACCGGTAGGTTGGCTGCTCCTGGCAGCCAACATCTTCCGGGCCCGTGTCGGATACCTGTACATGACCGGCCCAAGGCGGGTTGGGCCGGGATCTTGGCTGTGCTCAGCAGCCAGCCCACGGGCCCCCTGCGGCCAGGGCCTCCACGCACGGGTCCCGGTCAGGGTGTCGGTGGCCGGACGTAACCGGCCCGCGGTGGCGGTGCGGGCCGTCGTCGGCGTTCGGCAGATACGCTGAACCGGCGTTACGCCGGGCCGGCGGCGGCCCACGACTTTCACCGCGCAGTGAATCCACCGTAGAATACAGGGATTTGGGGACCGGCACGGCATGGAGCTCATCCGGGGCAGCCACAATCTAGTGCACCGGCACCACGGTTGCGTCGCCACCATCGGCAATTTCGATGGCGTGCACCGTGGCCATCATGCCGTGATCGCGCGTCTGCGCGAGCGCGCGGACGCGCTCGGGCTGCCGGCGACGGTGGTGACCTTCGAGCCCCACCCGCTGGAGTTCTTCGTGCCCGAGCGTGCGCCGCCGCGTATCACCGGGCTGCGCGACAAGCTCGCCGCGTTGCACGGCTGCGGCATCGACCGGGTCGTTTGCCTGCGCTTCGGCCGAGGCCTGGCGGATATGCCGGCGGAGGCGTTCATCGATGATCTGCTGGTGCGGCGGCTCGGCGTGCGGTTCCTGATGGTGGGCGACGACTTCCGCTTCGGCCACGGCAGGCGGGGCGGTTTCGAGATGCTGCGCACGGCGGGCGAGACGAACGGCTTCGAGGTGGAACGGATGCCGACGGTAGTCGACGGCGGCAGCCGGGTTTCGAGCACCCGGGTCCGGGAGGCGCTGGGATCGGGTGACCTCGCCACGGCGGGCCGGCTGCTCGGACGGGCCTACACCATCAGTGGCCGGGTCGCCCGCGGGGACGCGATCGGCCGGGAGCTCGGCTGGCGTACCGCGAACATCCGTTTCCGGCGTTCGCCGCCGCCGGTGCACGGCATATTTGCGGTGACCCTGGACGGTCTTGGCCGGCGACAGGAGGGGGTGGCCAGCGTCGGCACGCGGCCCACGGTCAACGGTCGGGCCACGCTGCTGGAAACCCACCTCTTCGATTTCGACGGCGACATCTACGGCGCCCACGTCGCCGTGACCTTCCGGGCGTTCCTGCGTGGCGAGGAGCGTTTCGACACCATGGAGGCGCTGCGCGATCAGATCGCGCGCGACGCCGACGCGGCGCGGGCCTGGTTCGCCGGGCAGCCCGACAACCCGTCATCGACACAGGATCGCAGGACGACGTCGTGACCGATTACAAAGACACCCTGAATCTGCCCAAGACAGACTTCCCCATGCGCGCCAACCTCGCCAAGCGCGAGCCCGACCGGGTGGCGCGCTGGAACGACGAGGGCCTGTACCGGCGCATCCGCGAGCAGCGCGCCGGCCGCGAGCGTTTCATCCTCCACGATGGCCCGCCCTACGCCAACGGCGAGATCCATATCGGCCACGCGGTCAACAAGATCCTCAAGGACATCATCGTCAAGGCGCGCACCCTGGACGGGTACGACGCCCCCTACGTCCCCGGTTGGGACTGCCATGGCCTGCCCATCGAGCACAAGGTCGAGCAGGACATCGGCAAGGCCGGCGAGGAGGTCTCCGACGCCGATTTCCGTGCGGCCTGCCGACGCTTCGCCGAGGAGCAGGTGACCGGGCAGAAAGCGGACTTCCAGCGCCTTGGCGTGATCGGGGACTGGGACGATCCGTACCTGACCATGAATTTCCGCACCGAGGCGGACATCCTGCGCGCGCTCGGGCGAATCGTCGGCAACGGGCATCTCAAGCGCGGCTTCAAACCCGTGCACTGGTGTACCGACTGCGGCTCGGCACTGGCGGAGGCGGAGGTCGAGTACGATGACCATGTCTCCCCGGCGATCGATGTGCGTTTCACCGCGGTGGACGGCGACGCGCTGCGCCGTGCCTGTGGTGCCGAGGGCGTGGAACCGCAGGCCGCCGCGTCGCTGGTGATCTGGACGACGACCCCGTGGACGCTGCCGGCGAACCAGGCGGTGGCCGTCCACCCCGAGCTGGATTACGTGCTGGTCTCCGTGGACCACGGCCGCGAGCTGCTTGTGCTGGCTGAGGCGTTGCACGAGACGGCACTCGCGCGCTACGGCATGGAGCACTACGGCATCGTCGGGCGCTGCCTCGGGCGGGACCTCGAGGGCCTGGAGCTGCGCCACCCGTTCCTGGACCGGCAGGTGCCCGTGGTCGTCGGTGAGCACGTCACCACCGAGGCGGGCACGGGTGCCGTGCATACCGCCCCGGGCCATGGTGCCGATGACTTCGAGGTAGGCCAGCGCTACGACCTGCCGCTGGAGAACCCGGTTGGCGATGACGGCCGCTTCCTCCCCGGGACCGAGCGTTTCGCCGGGCTGTTCGTCTTCGATGCCAACCCGAAGATCGTCGAGACCCTGCGCGAGACCGGGACGCTGCTCAACGTCGAGCGCTACGAGCACAGCTATCCCCACTGCTGGCGGCACAAGACCCCGATCCTCTTCCGCGCCACGCCCCAGTGGTTCCTCAACCTGGAGGCCAACGGGGTGCGCGAGAAGACCCTGGAGGCCCTGCCCACGGTGCGCTGGTTCCCCGACTGGGGTGAGGGCCGCATGGCGGCGATGGTGCGCAACCGCCCGGAGTGGTGCATCTCGCGCCAGCGCAACTGGGGCGTGCCCATCGCGCTGTTCGTCGATCGCGACACCGGCGAGCCCCACCCGCGCACCGACGAGTTCATCGAGGCGGTGGCACAGCGCATGGAGCAGCGCGGCATCGACGCATGGTTCGAACTCGATCCCGCGGAGCTGCTCGGCGACGACGCCCCGCGCTACGAGAAGGTCACCGACATCCTGGATGTGTGGTTCGACTCCGGGACCACCCACGCCTCCGTGCTGGACTCGCGCCCGGAGCTCGCCAAGCCGGCGGACCTCTACCTCGAGGGCTCGGACCAGTATCGCGGCTGGTTCCAGTCGTCGCTGCTCACCGGCATGATGCTCGACGGCCGCCCCCCCTACCGGGGCACGCTTACCCACGGCTTCACCGTGGACGAGAAGGGCTACAAGATGTCCAAGTCGCGGGGCAACGTCATCGCCCCGCAGACGGTGATGAACAAGCTCGGTGCAGATATCCTTCGGCTCTGGGTGGGGTCCACGGACTACACCGGCGAGATCGCCGTGTCCGACGAGATCCTCAAGCGCACCGCCGACAGCTACCGGCGCATGCGCAACACCGCCCGCTTCCTCCTCGCCAATCTGGCGGGGTTCGACCCGGCCAGCGACTGCGTCGAGCCGCAGCGTATGCTGGCGCTGGACCGTTGGGCGGTGGACCGGGCTCTGGAGGTCCAGCGCGAGGTGGTCGCCGCCTACGACGCCTATGATTTTCACCAGGTCACCCAGCGCGTGCACCATTTCTGCGTGCTGGACATGGGCGGCTTCTACCTCGACGTGATCAAGGACCGCCAGTACACCACCCAGAGCGACAGCCTGGCCCGGCGCTCCTGCCAGACGGCGATGTACCACATCGTCGAGGCGCTGGCGCGCTGGATCGCGCCGATCCTCTCGTTCACCGCCGATGAGCTCTGGGCCCATATCCCCGGCGAGCGGGACGAGGCGTCCGTGTTCATGGCGGAGTGGTACGACCGGCTTGTCCCGCTGGAGGACGAGGCGTTCGACCGGGGCTTCTGGCAGCGTGTCCAGGGGCTGCGCGAGGCGGTTGCCAAGCGGGTCGAGGAGCTGCGCAACGACAAGGTCCTGGGCGCCACCCTGGAGGCCGAGGTCGAGCTCTACTGCCCGGAGCCGCTGTACAGCGAGTGGCAGCAGCTTGGCGACGAGCTCCGCTTTCTGCTGATCACCTCCGCGGCGCGGGTGCACCCGGCGGAGGCCCGCCCGGAAGGGGCGATGACCGCGAGCCTCTCCGACGGCACGGAGTTCGGCGTGGTGGTCTCGGCCACCGAGCACGCCAAGTGCGTGCGCTGCTGGCACCACACGCCGGACGTGGGCCGCAACGCCGACCACCCGGAGCTGTGCGGTCGCTGCGTGGCCAACGTAGCCGGCGAGGGCGAGGAACGGCTGTATGCCTAGCCACGCTCCGGCGCCCGCCGTGTGTCCGTCGCACGCCTCCGGCGCACGACCTACGCGGTCCCCAGTGGTCGTCCAGCGGGTAGGTCGTGCACGGCCAAAGGCCGTGTGCGACAGCGCGGCCCTGCGGCAGGTCAGGGCGTCGCAAGTACGTCGTGCACGGCCGCAGGCCGTGTGCGAGAGCCCAACACCGCGGCAGGTCGGAATGTCGCACGGCCCCGTCGCGCGACCTGCTTGGTCGACGGCGGATAGCGGTCGGGTAGGTCGTGCACCGCCAAAGGCCGTGTGCGACAGCCCCGCGTCGCGGCGCCTGGTCCGCGCGCGGTGCATCATCGACTCGATCCATGGCGATGCTCGCGCGGGTAGGTCGTGCACGGCCACAGGCCGTGTGCGACATCGCCTCCTTCGCTGTGCCGTGCCCGCCGCGAGGCCCGCCTTGTCACACCGGGAATCCGATCCATGCTGCGCTTCGGCCTGATCATCGCCGCCGTCGTCCTGGTCGCCGATCAGGCGACGAAGTACTGGGCGGCAACGGCACTGATGCCCTATCGTCCGGTGCCCGTGATGCCGTCGTTCAACCTCACGCTCTCGTTCAACACCGGTGCGGCGTTCAGCCTGCTCGCCGACGGCAGCGGCTGGCAGCGCTGGCTTTTTACCGCCCTGGCGCTGGCGGTGAGTGTCTACCTGATCTGGTGGCTGCGTGCGCTGCGGCCCGGTGAGCGGCTGGTCGCCGCGGCACTCGGCCTGGTGCTCGGGGGCGCGCTGGGCAACGTGCTGGACCGCATGGTCCACGGGTACGTCATCGATTTCCTGGACGTTTATGCCGGCAACTGGCATTGGCCGGCCTTCAACGTGGCCGACAGCGCCATCTCCGTGGGTGTGGCGATGCTGGTGATCAGTGTCGTCCTGGGCCGGCGGGTGTGAGCCTTCTAGGCGAGGCTCCGGCGCTCGTGAGACAATCCGTCCACATACGCGAGGCGACTGCCACCATGCCCGAGATACTGCTTGCCAACCCCCGCGGCTTCTGCGCCGGCGTCGACCGGGCGATCAGCATCGTCGAGCGGGCGCTGGAGTGTTTCGGCGCCCCGATCTACGTCCGCCACGAGGTCGTGCACAATCGCACCGTTGTCGAGGATCTCCGCGGCAAGGGCGCGGTGTTCGTCGAGGAACTCGACGAGGTCCCTTCCGGTGCGACCGTCATCTTCAGTGCCCACGGCGTTTCCCAGGCGGTGCGGGAGGAGGCGGACCGTCGCGGCCTGCGCGTGTTCGATGCGACCTGCCCACTGGTCACCAAGGTCCACATCGAGGTGCAGAAGCATGCCAGCGAAGGGCGGGAGGTGGTGCTCATCGGCCATGACGGCCATCCGGAAGTGGAGGGCACCATCGGCCAGTACGTAGGCGAGGGCGCGGACCGCGGCGCGATCTACCTGGTGGAGACGCCCGACGACGTCGCCCGCATGGACGTCCGCAACCCGGACGAGCTCGCCTTTGTCAGCCAGACGACCCTGTCGATGGATGATACCGGGCAGGTCATCGACGCCCTGCGCGAGCGCTTCCCGCGTATCCACGGGCCGCGCAAGGACGATATCTGCTACGCGACCCAGAACCGCCAGGATGCCGTCAAGGACCTCGCCGCGCAGGTCGACTGCATGATCGTCGTGGGCTCCCAGAACAGTTCCAATACGCGCCGGCTCAAGGAGCTCGCCGAGCGCATGGGGGTCACCGCGTACCAGATCGACGGCCCTGACGACCTGCGCCGGGAGTGGCTTGACGGTGCCGAACGTATCGGCGTCACCGCCGGGGCGTCGGCACCGGAGGTCCTGGTGAAGGGGGTCGTGGACCGCCTCGTCGCCTGGGGCGGCACCCGGCCGGCGGAACAGGCCGGTCACACCGAGGAGGTAGTCTTCTCCCTGCCCCGGGATCTCATGCGAGAGATCAGACGGCGGAGTGCGTAGCGTCCGGTCTCAGTCACAGCTTAGAGTGCCGGGGGGGCGTTTGCGGATCCTCCCCACCATCGACAGGGTTATTCCGTGTGATGGGGCATTGTCGGTGGTGTCACAGAGGACGAAGGTGCCGGCATAGCCGGAAGCGAGTCCGGTGGGGCGATAACGTACGTAGTCCGATGGGTTGCCGCTCGCCCTCAGTGTCAGCCCTGCGTCTGCGATGGCACCAGCCACTTGGACGATCCTTCCGGCCCCGGCATCGCAGCGTTCATCCCGGTCGGCATCCACACAGTTCCTGCGTCGCTCGGGGTCCTGGAACGCGAGCCAACCCTGCTCCCAGTGCCCGTCGTCGCGGCATCCCGTCGTCGGGTGGCCGGGGCACACTACGGTTCCAAGCCCTGTGGTTATTGCCTCTCGCCGGGCGGCGTGCAGGCTGCCGGTAAGGCGGTTGAGGTCGGTTGCCATGCGGTTTCGGGCGGTGATTCCGGCCAGGACTGGAACGGCCGCCACGGTAACGGCTGCGACGATTGCCAGTGTGACCAGCAGCTCGGCGAGGGTGAATGCGGACTGGCGTGGATGCATGATGGACCTCCGTGTCCGCTGAAAGATAAAGGCCGTCCATGGCCGCTATCCGTGCCCATCGCGTCTCGACGCGATTCGTCATGGCCGACTACGGGGATTCGCCCCGGCATTCGTCATCCGACCCCGCAGAATGGGTCCACTGACCGGTCTGGTCGAGGGTCAGCGTTCCGCAGGGATCGTTCGTCTGATCGTTCTGGGGCGCCGCCTGCAGGGTGTAGGTCGCCGCAGCGACGCTGGATACGCTGATGTCGTAGAACGTGGTGCCGTCCTGCGGGGATTCCGTCACCGGCAGTAGGTTGGTGACCTCGGCGGTGCTCAGTGTGTTGCCCGCGTCGTCCTCATCGTATGCCATGGTGGACGTATGATGCCGCTCGAGAAACTGGGCGTTCTCGAGCAGGTCACTCTCGGCAGTGGCACGCCGGGTGTCCCGGACGTGGTCGATATACGACGGGTACGCGACGGCGGCGAGGATGCCGACGATCACGACGACGATCATCAGCTCGATCAGGCTGAAGCCGTTACGGGGAGTGTTGGCTATCGTGCGGCAACGCTCCCCCGGGCCTGCGACACCGGCATTGAATCTCATCGTTTCACCTGCAGTTCCTTTACACGGATTCGCGAGCCCCGTAAGGACTCGAAGCGCATCTCGACACGCATTCCCTTGCGTAACGATTTCCGGGACATCAACTCGCCCCGTGTGTTGCGCAATACCGTGCGATCGTCGATTACAGCGGTCACGTCACCTATCACGAGGGATGAGTGGTCCTCGCCGAGGGTGGATATCGCGCCGGAGACGACGTGCCCGCTGCCGGCGTCACCTTCCTCGCGCTGAATGCTCGGTCGGCCATCGTTTTGCTGAGCGGAGACCATGCCGCCGCCCGACAGTCCCAGTACGACAGCGGCTGCAATGGCAAGACGGCTCGCTCTCATTGCCTACCTCCGGAGTTCCTGCCATGAAACGCGGCCCGTGTTCGAGGCGTCGAGCGGCGGAATGGTGTATGAAGTGTCGTCGTTGGCATCGTCACCGAAGGTGTAAAGTCGGTCGCCGAGAACGCCGAGGTCGGATACCCGCTTCGGCAGCTTGAGTCCCGATACCGGGTACGCGGCGTCACCGTTTGTCACCCTGTCACGCTGGTCGACGATGTCATCGTCGTCGATGTCGATCGCTGCCTCCTCCGGCCGTCCCCCGTTGAGAAGGTCGACAACCATGAGCCAGCTCTCCCCACCGCCGGCACACGGGTCGTCATTGGGGATGAGCGTTGAGAAGTAGCCGATCTCGTTGCGTACTACTGTATCGGAAACGACCCGTTCGCCGTTCGCCGGGAGATCGAAATACCAGCCCTTTTTGCCATCCGTTTCGGTGCTGTAGTTGACTGGATTGCGGGTGAGCACGCGGCGGTCGCTGGGGGCCCAGTCGGCGAATGTCTGCTCGACGAGATCAGTACGCTCCAGCGATCCGGTTCCCGCGTCCCAGATACCGTAGTAACTCTGCGCCTGCTCGGTGTTCCGGTCTCCAGGGACGAGGTACTGTCCGGTCCCGAAGGTGACAATGATGTTTGGGGCGTTATCGGCCGTCTCGCCGACATCCGTGTTGAACAGCAGACTCGGCTGTGTCGTGATCGGTTGACCGTTGCCATCCGGATCCTCGGCCGTGAATAGCGGGGACGAGCCGTACGCCAGACCCCACTGGTTGTCGTTCTGGTCGGAGAGATCGAAAACCCAGAGGTTGCCCCGCAGATCTCCGGCGTAGACGCGGTCCACGACGCTGTCCCCGTCGATGTCAGCAACCACCGGTGTACTCAGGCCGTTACGGTCGGATGTAGAGCCGATTCCCGTATCGATGGTCATGTAGTCGCTGTTCTTCCAGTCGCCGTCGATCCCTTTTTCGATGAACAGGATGAACAGCTGCGCGGTGCCGCTGCCGGAATCGTTGTAGCCGTTGCCGAAGATAACGGCCCATTCGCCGTTGTTCAGTCTCGCGACCGTGGGCTCGCTGAAGGTGTGGCCGAGATCGGCGTCGTTCTGTGATGAGAACTCCCACAGGACGTCTGAGCTGTCGATGGAAGGGGAGGTGACGTCGAGCGCGAACAGGCCGCGTCCTCCGCCGCGGAGACTGCCGATCAGCAGCGTACGCCAGTCGTCTCCACTGCCGGTATTCACGTATGCGTCCGAGACGACGGGTGACTGATCGACGTAGTAGCGATGACTGTAGTCGGGGTCGGTAAGAAAATGCAGACCCTGCTGAGCACTGTCGCTCGCGAGTGCTCTCGGCACGTAGGCCATGGTCTCCTCGCCCGTTTCCGCGTCGAAACCGTGCAGCATGCCGTCGTTCGCCCCGACATAGACCGCGGGATCCCGGTTCGTCGAGTTCTGGAATTCGGAGTACCGTTCGCCTTCCGCTGTCGGGAAAGGCTCCTGATCGGGCCAGCTGAGTTCCGGGTCGCCCACGTAGACCGGTGCGGAATGGATGATGTCGCCCAGGCGGCTGCCGCGGTCCCGGAAACTACCGCCGTTATCCTCTTCGCTGCTGCGATCGCCACGGAGGAAGGCGAGACGTTTCTGACCGCTGGTGACGCTGCCCTCGCTGCCGTCGGGGTTGGTCCGAAGGTCGGCCTTCATCGTGCTGCCGATGTTGCCCCATGCGAAGTCGACGCCGCTGCTTCCGTTGTAGCTGAGGATGTTCCTCGGCGAGGTGTTGAGGTTACGGGCGTCCAGCACGTTGGCGGCGGACCAGGCGGAGGAACTCTCGTAGGAGCCGTCCTCCGGATCGATCGGGATCGCGATCATGTCGCCGGACCAGTCCCGCGTGTTGTAGACCGGAACGAAGACCGTCGAGCCGTCCTCGAGGATCTTGCCGTTGAACGCGCCTGCTGCGGCGGTGGCGCTGCGATCAACCGCGGTCTGGTAGGCGTCGGAAAGCGCTGTAATCAGGGTTTCCGGGTTTTTGGCGCTGAGATAGTCTCCGCGCCCGTTCCAGGCCGCATGGCGGAGGTCGTCAATGGTGGTGATGTCGTCCGACGACGGCTCGGGCCAGGTGAATGCGTCCTCCCGGTTCGGCGGATTGGCACTCAGCGTGCCATTCACCCCGAAGGACACGCCGAAGGTCACCATGTGCTGATGGTCCGCAGGATCGGCGTCGCTGGTCGGAACCAGGTTAGGCAGGTTGCTGAGGTCGCGTTCGTAGTAGTCCATCGCGACGTCGGCGAGCGTGTTCGAGTAGGTGTCGGCGTACGACGCACCGTCATAATCGGTATCGTCGTCGCCGTCCGCGTTTCCGACGTCCGGTGAGGAACTGTTCCAGTAGCCGTCGGTCATCGCGATGACGAAGTTCTGCTGGCAGGAACCGCCGTCGGACTGGGACAGGATTGGGCTGGGCCAACGATCGCCCCAGTATCCACCCTCTCGGTAATTGCCCTCAAAGTACTCTCCAATGTCTTCCAGGCGTCGCCGCAGTGGCGTGCCGCCGTTGGAGTAGTTGCCGAGCAGGTTATCGAGGAGGTCGGACTTGTTGGCCGCAGCGGTTGCGTCGACTGGCGTGGTCTGGTCGTCAACATCCTTGACCGGAGTGTCGGCCCCGCCGTTGTCGTGCAATGTCAGCAGACCCATGCGTTCCGCCGAGCCGCTGATCAGCTCGGAGATCGCGCGCTTTGCGACGTATTCCTTCTTGCGGTAGTAGCTGAACCAGTTGGCGTAGTTCTGCTTCTCGTCCGCCGTCATGTCCTTGACGTAAACGATTTCGCCTTGCCCGCCGGTAGGCACCGAGTTGGGGTAGTAGTGCCCGTCCGTCGGTATGTTGTTACGGGGCGGGAGGCATTCCTTCTTGTCGTATTCGCCGTTGCCGTTCGCGTCGTTCCACTTGACGTAGAAGAAGCCGACGTCACTGGACCAGCAGCCCCAGGAATTCTCGTCCTCTATATCTCCCTCTTCGCAGGCGTCATTCTCCAGGTCTAGAGTGTCGCTGTTGTGGTCGTAAGGGTTGAACGGCGCGTCATTGACGGAGACGTCAGACAGCGTGTTGCCGTCGTCGTCCTCCCCGGCCCAGGGGGAATAGTCGATCGACGGGTCGAACGCCATGGTGTTGTAGGCCGAACACAGCTCCCGCCATTCCTCGGCCTCACTCGGTGTGGGGTCGATGTACACCCACTCATCCGATGCGTTCGGATAAAGCGTCCTGGCGCGGTCAGTGGGCATGTGGTCCCAGTCCATACTGCCGGAGTCGTCCAGCAGGAACATGATGTTCGGCGGTACTGTGATGCCCGTGTCCAGCGGGGCGTTCGCCAGTGTACCCGGAGCAGCACTGGCGTTGCCGACGGCGACGCCGAGCGCCAGCGCGCCGACCATGCGCGTGAGTCGCCGCTTGCTGATGATTCCGTTGATCATGGCGTGGTCCTTTCGCCGCCTCACAGTGCGGTGACGTAGCGGGAACGCAGGAACACCTCGGCGTTTTCCGAGCCGCCTACCCCCCGGACGGTGATCTGGAAATGGTATAGCGTCGGGCTGCCGGCACCGCCGCCATAGCTGGCGTCGGGAGTCGGTGAACGGTTGTTCGCGGAACCCGCGGTTTTGCCGAGGTACTTGACGACACATCGCGGCTGACTGGCGACGTCGGCCATGTTTACGCCGCAGTTGAACGAATCGCTGCTGGACCAGTCCATCGACAGGTAGTCCGGCTCGGTGTTGCCTTCGCCCAGCTTGCCGTTCGCGCCATCCAGGGCGGCCGTCGAGACGATGCCGTCAATCCAGTCCTCGGCCGCCCGCAGTCCCGCCTCGGCGGCCTGGAACGCGAGATCCCGATTGCGGAAGCTGCCGGTCATCCGCTCCTGAAGCGTCGTCGACTGCATCGCAGTCACGCCGATCAGCGTCAGTAATAGAAGGAATATCAGGGATATGGCGAGTACGACACCTCGTTGCCGCGCCGGCGGCATCGCAGCTATGGCGTTCATGGCAGCCGGTTCCTCAGGGCAATGGTAGTGGTGAACACGTGTCCCAGACGCCGGTTGGGGGGGCTGACGTTGCTGCCATTGAACTCCAGCGTCTGGGTGTCGTTGAGGACATTGTCATCCAGCGAGTAGACGAGGAGGGAGATCCGGAGCCCAACCGCCTCGTTCCAGTCGCCGACCGCGTCTGCGTCCTCGTAGCTGTCTACGTTGCCGTCGTCGTCCGTGTCCAGTCCGTACTCGATCTGCATGTCCTGAACGCCGGGAACGAGTTCCTCGTTGCTGCCTCCCAGGCCGGCGCGGTAGAGCGCCGAGACCCCGTCCGCGTTCTCGGCGACGTAGTACAGGTAGGAGTTCATGCGCACGATGCGGGAATCGTCCCCAAAGGTGTACGGGGTGCCGTTGGTCGTGCACTGCAGCGGCGAGCCAAGTCCCTTGGTGCAATTGCCCGGGCTGATGCTGCCGCCGGTGTTGTGCACGATCGTGAGGTTCTCCTGGTTGGCATTGCTGACCTGGAAGATCGCGGAGTGAGAGAGGTCGCAGGCCATGAGGACGTCTTCCGCCTCGAAGTCGTGTTTGGCCCGGTCCGATTCCGATTTGTCCACGTCAGAGGCCTTGGCGATCTTGAACTCCGCTGAAGTGGGGTTGTGATCGGTGACGACGAAACCGGACGACTGGTCACCGAACAGCGCCATCACCGCATCCGTACCGTCGACCGGATCGCGGACGCCGGCATACGACGGGAGGTCGCTTGCGGAATTCACTGACTCGTAGCCCATCAGCGGGGTGTCAAAGAAATCGAGCGATGGCGTAGTGCCGGCGTTTTTCAGCACGTTGGTCGCGGTCGCCGTGTTGCCGCAGGGGGAATAGCCGGCGGCACGGAGGTCCCGACGCAGGAACTCCATCGCGAAACGGCCGTTCTCCTGAATGTCGGCAAGGGCGCCGTTGGTGCGATAGCTCTGCTTGCTGCCCATGAAGATCGCGCCTACCCCGAGTATCAGCACGAGGCTGATCGTGAGCGCGACCATGATCTCCGGCAGCGAGAACCCCCGCTGTGCCCGGCGCATTCCGCCTCCGGCCCTCATACGCGTGTCTCTATGGTGAACGTCTGTTCGTCTTCCCCGCCTGCCCGGCTGTCGTTCCACCGGATCCGTACGGTGCACACAGCACTGGTGCCGTCACAGTCCACCGACGCAGCGCCCGAGGGGAGCCGGCTTAGCTGTGTCGACACCCAGTCCTTGAACTGCTGTACAGAGACGTCCCCGCTCTCGTCAACGAAATTGCCGGACGTGTCGTAATCCGGCGCGTCCTGGCGGTCCAGTCGGATGCGGTCAATCAGGTCGTAACCGGCGAGAACGGCCTGACTGCGGAGATAGGAGCTGTCGCTCAGGCGCAGTCCCGAAGTCTGCAGGGACGCAAGGCCAAGCAGTCCGACGGACAGGACGAGCAGGGCGACCAGTACCTCGATCAGGGTGAAACCTCGGGAATGGCCGTTGAGATTCAGGGGGGATGCCATCGTTTCGTATGCTCCTGGTCTCACGGACAGCTCCCTGTGCCTGCGCTGGCGCGTCCTGTCGGTGACACGTCCACGTTTCGGGCGGCGGAGCTGCCGGAATCGGTGATATCGAAGCAGCCGTTGGTGGTGGTCAATCCGGAGGGTTCATAGACAACCTCGTCCGGACCACCGCTTATCGAAACCGCGCCATCCGGTGCCCCGATGGTCTGAATGATCTCGTCGGCATCCTGGCTGCCGTTATCGTCTGTATCGGACCAGACCTCCCAGCCGGATTCCCAGTCCGTGCCGCTCTGCGGCTGAAGGGTCACTTCGCGCCCGCGCTCCAGGGCTTCACTGCGCGCGACGTTCATGGAGCGTACGAGGCTGTTGGCCGTCGTTACCAGCCGGTTGTCCTGAACGACGGAGCGGAAACTCGGCACCCCGATGCCGATGAGCACCACAAGCACCGCGATGGTTACCAGCAGCTCGACGAGTGTAAATCCGTTTCTTCGTTTCATTGCTTTTGTGTTGTGCCGCATGCGTTGCTCGTCAGTAAACCATTGTGTGACGGACTGCACTCTGTCACCGATGAACGGGGTCTAGCCCGGCCAGTAGGGAAAGCGAAGTCTATCTTGCGGTGCGTGCTGGTGCTCGGCTAGAATTCGCGTTTTGAAAGCCGGCGTAGCTCAGCTGGTAGAGCAACGCATTCGTAATGCGTAGGTCCGCGGTTCGAGTCCGTGCGCCGGCACCATAATTTTCCGCTGACCGGGTCCTCCGGTTGGCATCGGTTCCCGCGAGTTCGTCGCCGGCCTGTTTCCATCACAGGCCGGCGGTATGCACGCCGCTCAAGTTCCCGGGTGAACCTGCCGCTAAAGAACGGTAAGGGTTTCACGGACGGAAGAGGGGCGATCGTGTTCAGACTGCTGACGTCGAGCATCCGCAACAAGCTGCTGCTCAATACCGGCCTGGGTACCGGGCTGACCCTGGGCGCTGCGCTGTTTGCCATGGCCGTGGCCTGGCAGGGCCTGCAGACCTATCGCGGGCTGCTCGACAGCTCCCTGGTCACCCAGGCCGATATCAGCTCTCTGAATCAGGATCTGGACCGTCAGCTTCTTGCCTGGAAGGACATCATGCTTCTCGGTGCCGACCCTGCGCGTGAGAAGGCGGAGGCCCGGTTCCGCAAGCAGGGTGACTCCATCGAGGAGGACAGCAAGGCGCTGATCTCCCGTCTCGACGGCATGCCAGAAGTGCGGGCCTTGCTGAAACGCTTCCGTTCCGAGTACGCGGAGATGCGCAGCGGCTACGATGAGGCGCTGCAGGTCTTCGTCGACTCCGGGTATATGCGTCTGACGGCGCGTGCGATGGTGGACGGGTTGGCCGAGCAACCGCGGCAGACCCTGGTCCAGGTCCAGGACCGGGTGGACGAGCGGCTGCAGGGCATGGCCCAGGAGACCGCGGCGTCGACGATGCGCAACTTCATGATCACGCTCGTCCTGATCGCGATCGCGGTGCTGGTCGCGTTTGCGGTCTTCCTGTTTCTCCTGCGCCGCAGTATCACGCGCCCCGCCGGCGAGCTGGTGGAAGGGCTCCAGGCGATGGCGGCCGGGGATTTCACCCGGCCGGTGGAGCGTCATACCCAGGATGAGCTCGGGCGGGTCGCCGAGGCCGCGGAACGCCTGCGCACCGATGTCGGCGAGCTGGTTGGAGAGGTCCGCGGGGCGGTCGCCCGGCTGGGCGAGTCCGCCGAGCAGACGGCGGCACTGGCGGAGCATAATCGCACCGCGATCACGACCCAGCGCGAGGAGACCAGCCAGGTCGCCACCGCCATGAACGAGATGAACGCCACCGTGCAGGAAGTGGCCCGGAATGCGGGCGAGGCGGCCGAGTCCGCGGCGTCTGCGTCACGGGATTCCGAGAACGGGCGTGGCGTGGTGGAGACCACGGTATCCCGCATGGATCAGCTGGCCGAGCGTATCGACGAGGCGGGTACGGCGGTGGAGCAGCTCGACCAGCACAGCACGGCCATCGGCTCGGTGCTGGATGTCATCCGCGATATCGCCGAGCAGACCAATCTGCTGGCCCTCAACGCCGCCATCGAGGCGGCCCGGGCCGGCGAGCAGGGCCGTGGTTTCGCCGTGGTCGCCGAGGAAGTGCGGGCGCTGGCGCGTCGCACCGCGGAGTCCACGGATCAGATCCAGCGCACGATCGAGGAGCTGCAGTCGGGTAGCCGGCGGAGCGTGGAGCTGATGGGGGAGAGCCGCGGTGCCGCGGGCGAGGTCGTGGAGCAGGCCCGCGAGGCCGGGGCGGCGTTGCAGCGGATCGCCGAGGGTGTGCAGCGCATCAACGAGATGAACGACCAGATCGCCAGTGCCGCTGAAGAGCAGAGCGCGACCACCGATGAGATGAACCGCAGTATCTCCAATATCGCCCAGGTGGCCGACGACAGTGCCGAGACCGCCGGCGAGACGACCCGCGCCAGCGAGTCGCTCCAGCGCCTGGCCGACGAGCTGGATGAGCTCGTCCGCCGTTTCCGGATCAGTGCTGCTCGATGACCAGTACCCGGCCCTCGTGCCGGAGGTTTACCCGCCCGAGAAACGACATCCCCAGTAGCGGCGTGCTCGGCGCGCCGCCGGGGAGCACCATCCCGTCGACCCCCTGGACCACCACCTCGCCGAGGCGTACCCGATCGAAGGTGACCCGCCAGCCGGTGGTGGCGCCGGAAGCGGTATTGACCCGTATGCGGGTCCCGCTTTCCTGGTAATCCAGCCCCATGCCGTCCGCCATGGCCGCGTTGATCGCTACCATATCGGCACCGGTGTCCACCAGGAAGCGCACGGGGCGGCCATTGATGCGGCCGTTGCTCATGTAGCGCCCGCGGGTGTCCGGTGACAGCCGCATCTGGCGGGGGGTGGTGGCGGCGTATGTGCCGCCGGCACGGCTGGTGAGGCTCAGTCGACGGCGCTGGCCGTCGATACTGATGACCGCGGCCTTGGGGGTGGCGTCGATGAGGCGCACACCGCGGGGACCGGTCGTGCCCTCGGAGAGCACGACCCGGGTGCCGTCGATCTCCAGCAATGCCTTGCCGGGGAACAGGGCGCGGACCTGCACGTCCGGAGGGGCGGCTGCGGCGACGGTGCATGCCATGACGGCGGTGGCCGCCGCAGTGCGCAGCCATACCCGGAGGGTGAGCCGCGCATGCCGTGCCCGGCGGCGTCCGGATTGGATGGGTACGTGATTCAACACCGGCGACTCCCTGTGGTGATGAGGTGTGCGTGGCGCTCCAGCCGGGGTTCAGCATACTAAGCCGGCTATTGCGATTGCCACCTCCAGAATCGTGCCGATGCCCGACCCGGCTGCGAATCCCAGCCTCTGGCCGTCCGCCCGGTGTCGGCAGCCTCCGAGTAGCCGACCTACGGGATGCGTCGCGCGCCTTCGGCGCATGCCCTGTGCGATTGCCCGGCGGAAGAAACCGCCCCGGCAGGGGAAGCCCGGCCGGGGCGGTGACGGGTCGTGAGGTGTGTCGGCGGGTTACTCGCCGCGGAAGCGCCCCACGAGCTCGCGGAGGCGGTTGCTCATGGCCGCGAGCTCTTCGCCCGCGCTCTTGAGCTGATCCATGGCGTTGACCGATTCCTCGACCACCGAGCCGACCTGCGAGACGCTCTGGTTGATGCTCTCGCTGGTGGCGGTCTGCTCCTCGGCGGCGCCGGCGATCTGCGTGTTCATCTCGGTCATCTGGTTGATGCCCTTGCTGATGCTGCTGAACGAGTCGCCGGCCTCGGCGGCCTTGTCCACGGTCTCCTGGGCGCGGCTGCGGCTGCTGTCCATGGCGGTGGCCGCGTCCTCCGCGCCGTTCTGCACCCGCTCGATGATCGACTGGATCTCGCCGGTGGATTCCTGGGTGCGCTGGGCGAGGGTGCGGACCTCCTCGGCGACCACCGCGAAGCCGCGACCCTGCTCGCCGGCGCGGGCCGCCTCGATGGCGGCGTTGAGCGCGAGCAGGTTGGTCTGCTCCGCCACCTCGCGGATGACGTCGAGCACCGTGGAGATGTTGCCCGCCTCGTCGCGCAGGGTCATTACCTTCTGCGCCGCGGACTCCACTTCCGAGGCGAGCCCGTCAATGGCCTCCACCGTATCCTGCACGACCTTGCGGCCACGCTCGCCCTCGTCGGAGACGGATTCCGCGCTCTTCGCCGCCTCGGCGGTGTTGCGCGCGATCTCCTGCGCCGTGGCCGCCATCTCGTTCATCGCGGTGGCGACCTGATCGATCTCCGAGCGCTGGCGCTGGACACCCTCATCGGTGCTCTGGGTGACCGCCGTGAGCTCCTCGGAGGCGCTCGCCAGGCTTGTGGTTTCCTGCTTGATACCGCGCACGACGCCCTGTAGCGCGCCGAGGAAACCGTTCACCGCGGCGATGAACTCCCCGACCTCGTCGTTCTTGCCGGCGTCCAGGCGGCGGGAGAGGTCCGCGTCGCCGTTTTCCATGCTGGTGAGCAGCCCGGTGATCTGCTCCTGGCCGCGCTTGATCGGGCGCACGATGCCGCGGGTGATCAGCAGCGCGAGCAGCAACCCGCCGATAACGGCCGCAGCCAGTACGCCGGAGGTCACCAGGGAGGCCTGCTGGGCACGGCCCTGGGCGCCTTTCGCCACGTCGGCCAGATCGTCGAACGTGCTGTCCTGCAGCGCGCGGGCGGCCTTCGCCATGGACTTGCCGAGCGGATCAAGGGTGTCGTCCCTGGCGGTCCCGATGGCATTCAGACGGGAGGCGAGCCCCTTGGCGGTCTCGTGATATTCCGTCAGGCCGTCACGGGCCTGCTTCACGAGCTCCTCCTGGTGGTCGCCGAGCACGTAGGTGGACAGGCGCTCGATGCCCTTCGCCGTTTCCTCGGCGAGCTGGTTCGTTTCCTTCTTCAGGGCCGGGTCCTGGTTGTTCACGTACTGCCGGGTGGTGGCCCGGAGCTGGTTGAACAGTCCGAGGGTGGACTGGGCCTGGTAAGCGAGGAGATAGTCGTTGGAACCGGTGCCCGCCTCCGCCAGCTCCTGGAGCGGGGCATTGATGCCGGAAGCGGTATCGCCGAGCTTGGTGGCGATCTCGTTGATGCCCGTCGCCGCCTGCTCGATCTTCGTCTCGAAGACCTTCTCGTAGCGCCCGTGCTGCTCGGCGAGCTGGTCGACGAGGTCCTGGCGCTCGGTGTTCTCGATCAGGCCCTGGGCGCGTTTGACCGCCGCGTCGAACTCCTCGCCGAACTGGGAGAACTCCTTCGCCATCTGCGGATCGCGGGAGGTGATGTAGGCATCCAGGCGCAGGCGCTGGCGGTACAGGGAGCTCAGCATGTCCGTGGCGACGGCGGTGTTCGGCACGAGCGTCTCGGTGACATCCGTCATCTGGGAGTCGACGCTGCGGAAACCGTTGACCGCTACCACGCCGACGATCACGAACAGCGCCAGTATCAGCGCCGGTGCCGCCATTACCTTGGCCGTAAGGCCCATCCTGCGGTTGCGCAGGCCCTTGCGCGTTGCGCCCCTCTCGGTGGCTTCACTGCGTTTTGACTGCTTCATTGTTGCCCCGCCGTTCCGTGAAACATAGCCTTCCCCGTTCGTATCGGCACGGCCGCGGGCGACTTGACCGGCGTACCGGAGCCGGTCGGGGGTGAACGCCGCGCGCGCCGTGTTGTCCGCATCTGCGGGGTACCGGCGTGATCGCGCCGGATATTAGCATGACGTCAGTCAAGGATCGGGCTCCGGCGCCGATACCCTTGAGTGAAAGCGGGGCGAAGTCCTCGCCATGCACTGGCAGCATCGGGGACACATAGCGGATGGATCTGGCGACGCTGATCGGTCTAATCGGGGCGACGGGCGTGATCACGATGGCCATCGTCGTGGGCGGCGATGCGGCGATCTTTCTCAACGTCCCTTCGCTGCTGATCGTGGTCTCCGGCGCTCTGCTCGCGACACTGATCAAGTTCCCCCTGAGTCAGTTCCTCGGGGCGTTCAAGTCGGTGGGAAGGGCGTTCAAGTATCGTAGCGACGATCCGCGCCGGCTGATCGAGCAGACCGTCGACCTCGCCCAGGTGGCGCGCAAGGAAGGGCTGCTGGCGCTGGAGAACTACGAGGTGGACAACCCGTTCCTGCAGCAGGGCGTTCAGCTGCTTGCCGATGGCCACGAGCCCGAATTCGTCAAGAAGGTGCTCGGCCAGGAGATCGACCTCAGCATCGAGCGTGCCGAGCGTGGGGAGAACGTCTTCCGTGCCCTCGGGGACGTGGCGCCGGCGATGGGCATGATCGGCACGCTGATCGGGCTCGTGCAGATGCTCTCCAATATGGACGATCCCAAGAAGATCGGTCCGGCCATGGCCATCGCGTTGCTCACCACGCTCTACGGTGCGGTTATTGCCAACGCCATCGCCCTGCCGCTGGCCGACAAGCTCGCCGCGCGTAATACCGAGGAACGGCTCAACCGGACCCTCATCCTGGAGGGGCTGATTTCGATCCAGGAGGGCCTGAATCCGCGGGTCATCGAGGAGCTGCTCAAGACCTACCTGCCGACGAGCCAGCGCCAGGACGCCACCGACGAGGCGGCGTAGGCGATGATCGGGGACGCGCCGACACGACGGCAGAAACGCCAGGCGATGCCGCCGGGGGCGCCGCAGTGGATGGCGACCTTCGCGGACCTGGCGACGATCCTCCTGTCCTTTTTCGTGCTGCTGCTCTCGTTCTCCGAGATGGACGTGGAGAAGTACAAGCAGGTGGCCGGATCGATGCGCAACGCCTTCGGCGTGCAGCGCATCGAGTTCGCCTCCGACGTGCCCAAGGGGACGAGCTTCGTGCAGCAGGAGTTCGAGACCGGCCAGCCGCAGAAGACCTCCATTGACCGTTTGCGTCAGATTACCAGCTCCGCCCAGCGCCGAAACCTGACGCGGCTCGACGAGCAACTGCCTATCCCGGTCGAGGAGCGCCAACGAGGCCTCAAGGAACAGGCACAGGCCAAGCAGAACGCCAGGGTGGAGGAAAACCTCAAACGCCTGCGGGCACTGCTCGCCGAGGAGATCAAGCAGGGGCTGGTCGAGGTCAAGCGTGCGGGCACGCGTATCATCATACGTATACGTGAGCGGGGCTCGTTCCCCACCGGCTCGGACCGCCTCATAAAGCCGTTCAAGCCCGTGGTCGAGAAGATCGCCACGGCGCTGGGGGAGACCGCCGGCGGGGTCACTGTGGCGGGGCACACGGACAACGTGCCGATAGACAACGACCGTTTCCGCTCGAACTGGGCGCTGTCAGCGGCTCGTGCGGTGACGATGTACCATCGCCTGGTGACCGCGGCCGATCTCGATCCGAAGCGGTTCACCGTGGAGGGGCACGCCGATACCCGTCCCGTGGCGTCCAACGATACGCCCGAAGGCCGTGCACAGAACCGGCGGGTCGAGGTGATTCTCGAGCATGGTGGCAGCGGAGAGATCGAGCGCAGCATTGATGCCCTGCTCGGACTCAAGGGAGGAGGGAAGCCGGATGAGCCATCATCAACCACCGGACAGTGACGAACGGCGCGCGCACTTCCGTGTACCGGATACGCTGCTCCTCGACTACGAGCCAATAGACGAGGGGCAGATGGAGTCGCGCCGCGAGGAGATGGCGGGGCGCTGGCCGAATGCCTTCATGCTGGCCAGCCGCCTGCACGAGATCCGCGAGGGGGCGACGGTGCTCCGACGCCACGCCCGCCAGGAATCCGCCGTTTTCTCCAAGCTCGTGGATACCCTGGATCAGAGCATCGACCTCCTCGCCGAGACGCTGGCCGTCCAGGCGTTCGGCAACCGGGTCGCCAAGGTGACGGACGTCAACATCGGTGCCGGCGGGATGGATTTCATAAGCTCCGACGGCGCGCTGCCACCGGGCTCCATCCTTGATTTGCGCATGCTCTTCCATTCAACCGGTGCGGGGCTGCGTATGTTCGGCCGCGTGCGCCATTGCGACCGTGTCGCAACCGGAGGACACCGGCTCGGCATTGAGTTCGAGTTTGCCCGCGAGCACGACCGGGAGCTGCTGGTGCATCTGATGCTGCGCCGCGAGGCCCAGCTGCTGCGTGAGGAGCGAGGAGACTGAGCGTCAGGTCTTGCGCAGGAGCTCGCGCTGTAACGAGAGCACGAGGCCCTGGAGGCGGTCGCGGTCCGCGTGCGTGAAGTCCTGGAATTCGGCGCCGAAGCGGTAACGCTTTCGCTGCCGGTCGTATTCGAGGTAACGGATCTCCACCCGCGCGTCCAGTGGCTGGCTGTCGTGCAGGGCGATGTGGCAGTCGTACTGGTTATGCGGCTCGGGCTCCGGGCCCTTGATCACGTAGGCGCCGATGCCGCCGGCGGAGAGGTCGCAGAGCTGTATATCGGTATCCGGGGCGTCCTCGCCGCCGGACAGTGTGCAGTGCTGCTGGCGGGTCAGCGGGACGGGCACGCGCACGAAGCGTCGGCGCTGATTGTAGACGATCTCCTCGGGGTAGCCGGCCACGTAGTAGTAGATGCCATCGGCCAGGCCGATCTCCTGGACAGTGACCGTGAACCGGGTGTCGACACCGAGGGTCCGGCTGACGACGCGCAGCTCGGTGCCGATCTCGATGCGGTCGTGGCCGCGTCGGGGTTTGAGCTCGTCGAGGGTCAGCCGGCGGCTCTGGGGGTCGACGTAGAGCAGCGCGCTGCGGAAGGGCGTGCCCCGTTCCGGCAGGTGGACGTCCAGAAGGTTGCGGGATTCGTGGAGGCGGCGGAGGATTCCGGTCTTCTGCCCGGGGTTGCGTATGATTTCCGGTTCCTCATAGGGCGCCGCGTTCGTCATACCGCTTTTTTCCCCACCGTCAGGCGCTGGTTCGCAGGCGCCCGGATCCGGACGCCGTTCCCCCGCCGGGACCGTAGGTCTCCCCGTCGCGCTCGCGGCCGGTCAGCAGCGCGACTTCCTCGCCGACGGTCTCGAGCACCCGCGCGATGGCAATGCCGTTGCGCTCGTTGCGGCGGTTAACGCGCGCGAGGGTATCGCGCAGCGCCTGCCACTCGGTTTGCAGGGCCGAGTCGGCGTCCTCGCCCGGGGGGACCGGTTCGGGGCAGGTGTCGATTGCCTCGAACAGCCGCAGCTTCTCCTGGGCGGTGGCCTCGATGGTCGCGGCATCGGCACGCGCGGTGATTTCCGCGTGCTCGCGCTCGAGCACTGCATCGAGTTCGTCGACAAGCCCGCGGAGGGTGCGCAATCCGTCAAGCGTCAATGTGCCGTCAGCCATCGCTCAGCAGTTGCTCGAAGTCCGCGAAGCGCTGGGCGATGCGGTCCGCGTCCAGCGGGTACTCCCCTCGCGAGATGCGATCGCGGAGATCCTGGACACGGTTGCTGTCCACTTCCGGCGTGTTATCGATAGACTCACGCACCGCCTGCAGGCGGCTGGATTCGCTGGTGCTGTCACTCTGCGGGGCCGCGGTCGCGGCGGACGGGCGGCTGTCGGTATCCTCATGCGAGCCGGTCCGTGCCGTGCCGTTCCTGCTACCCGTCGGGTAACTGCCGGGCGGGCGCGGGCCGTTGTCGATGGGGTTGCTCATGTTCCCTGCTCCTCGATTATCCAGACCTGCCTCTGCAGGAGTTAGCGGCCGGATTTCCGCGAACTTTAGCAGCTCGCGGGGTGAATGTCCGTTGTCAGCGCTCAGTAGTTGACGCGCATGCGCCCGCGCGCGATGACCTCGCCCTCGACGACACGCTCGGAAGAGAGATTGCGGGCACGTATCCGTTCGCCTCGGGTGCCGTCCTCCAGGGCGCGCCCCTGCATGCTGACCTTCACCGGGCCGTTGCCGGCCTGGATAAGCAGGGTATCGCCGCGGCGCACGAGTGTCGGGCGGGTCAGCTGACCGGCGTCGATTACCGTACCCGGTTGCAGCGACCGCTGTGTCTGCAGCCCGATCAGGCCCTTCGGGTCGGTATAGTACTCGCCCCGGAGCCTCGTGGTGGTGCGCCGGGCCGTGCGCAGGTCTTCGGCATCGAGCCGGCTGCCGCGGGGGACGGGCCGGGCCGCGACGACGACCTCGATGCTGCGCACCACCCGGGTCGGGACGTAGACCTTCCAGGGGGAGGGACCCGGGCAGCGAACCCGGACCACGAGCCGCTCGCTGCCCTCCCGCCGGTTGGGAGCGTCGGCAGCCAGGGCCTCGCCGCAGGCCGGTAGCCGCAGGCGCTCGTCGAGCCGGTCGATTTCCACGCGCTCCAGCTGTCCGGCATCGCCGTCGAGCTCGTTGACGAAGGCCTGTACGCTCGTGCGTATCTCCGCCAGCGACTGGGTCGGGCGAGCCTGGGCCGCGGGCAGCACGCTGCCCAGCAGTATCAGTGCGACGATTGCTCGGTAGGCCATCGTGGGTCCGTATCGTTCCTGTGTCCGCCCTCGTGCTTGCAGAATCCGTTCCAGGTGGGTTCAGTCCCGTGGCGGTTGGCCGATAACCATACTGTCCGGTACATCAGTGGAGCCCTGTTCCAGGACGCTAGCGCCATCCGTTACGATGGAGTCGCGAAATCCGGCCCTGTGGCCGGTGAAATGCCCGAGGAGGTCGCGCGTGGCCCTGGAGAGCCGCAAAGACAACAACACGATGGCCGCGGCGGACTACGAGGCGTTCCGGCGCTTTCTCGAGGAGCGCTCGGGCATCATGCTCGGCGAGAACAAGCAGTATCTCGTCACCAGCCGCCTGGCGCCGTTGCTGCGTCGCCATTCCCTCGCCGACCTGGGGGCGTTGGTTCAGCGGCTCCAGTCCGCGGCGGGTCAGCAGCTGCGTACCGAGGTCGTCGACGCGATGACGACCAACGAGACGCAGTGGTTCCGCGATATCTACCCGTTCCGCATCCTCGCCGACCAGCTTTTTCCGGAGTTCGAGCGGCGTGGCAAGCGCCATATCCGGATCTGGTCGGCGGCGTGCTCGTCGGGCCAGGAGGCCTACTCGGTGAGCATGACGCTGTCGGAGTACCAGGCAAAGGGTCGGAATCTTGACGCTACAATCGTCGGTACGGACATCTCCACGCAGATTGTCGGTCGGGCGAAGGCCGCGGAATACAGTGCCAGCGAGATCCGTCGCGGGCTGAGCGAGGAACGCCAGCGACGATATTTCGACGCCGTCGATCAGAACACGTGGCGGGTTCGCCCGGAGGTCACCCGGCGGGTGAGCTTCCGCCAGCACAACCTCCTCGAGGCCTACGGTACCCTCGGCCGGTTCGATCTCATCCTCTGCCGCAACACTCTCATCTACTTCTCCATGCCCACGCGCACGGATCTCATCCGCCGCATGGGGCAGGCCCTGGAGCCCGGCGGCTACCTCATGGTCGGGGCCTCCGAGTCCCTGCCCAGGGAGCTCACGGAATTCGAGATGGTGCGCTGCCATCCCGGCGTGGTGTACCGCCGCAAGGACTGATCGTTTCCGGGTTGATCCGGCCTGTCGCACACGGCCTGCGGCTGTGCCCGGCCCATCTGTTTCGGCCTTGACCCCTTCGGCTGGTGGTGTGAGACCTGCGTCCCGGACGCGGGATTCGGCGAGCCGGGCGGGTAGGTCGTGCGCCGAAGGCGTGCGACGTCGCGGAGGACAGGCCGTCTTCTCGCACACGGCCTGACGGCCGTGCCCGACCTACACGTTTCGACCTGTAACCCTCCGGTGGTCGAGGCGCTCGCGCTAGCTGGCACGTCTGTTGCATCTGCCTGACCCGGAATCATCGCAGGAGGTGACCGGGCATGAGCATCACGATGGATCGGGTTTTCGGCGTCGCTGCCGACGCCCTGCAGGTGCAGTCCGAGCGCACGCAGCTGATAAGCGGCAACATCGCCAACGCCGATACCCCCGGCTACAAGGCGCGGGACATCGATTTCCGCAAGGCCCTGGACGGCGCCGGCGGCGGTGCGCTGGCGCTCGCGCGGACGTCGCCGGCGCATCTCGGTACCGGCGCCGCGGGCACGAGCGCCTCGGTGCAGTACCGCGTGCCTGCCAACCCCTCCCTCGACGGCAACACCGTGGAGGTCCACCGCGAGCAGGCGAAGTTCGCGGAGGCCACCACCCAGTACCAGGCCGCCCTCAGCATGCTCGGTGACGACATCAAGGGCATCATCGGCGCGATCAAGGGGGAGTAGCCCATGTCCATGTTCAATGTCTTCGACGTCGCGGGCTCGGCGATGAGTGCCCAGTCCCTGCGGCTGAATCTCACGGCGAGCAACCTCGCCAACGCCGAGACCACGGCCTCGTCGCCGGAGCAGGCCTACCGGGCGCGCCAGCCGGTCTTCTCGGCGGCGTTGCAGGCGGCCCAGGCACGCGACGGCGACGCCGGTGCGGTGCCGGTGGAGGTGCGCGGCGTGGTCGAGAGCGAGGCACCGGTGCAGGAGCTTTACCGGCCCAACAGCCCGCAGGCCGATAACGAGGGCTATGTCTATCGCTCGAACGTCAACCCGGTCGAGGAGATGGTCAACATGATCTCGGCCTCGCGCTCGTACCAGAACAGCGTCGAGGTGATGTCCACCTCCCGCGATCTGATGCTCCAGACGCTGCGTCTCGGACGCTAAGGAGAACGCCATGACCACGGTGACCGGCACGAGCAGTGCCTCGCAGCAGGCTGCCATGTCGTCCAGCCAGGCAGAGAACGACCGCACGGAGCTCGGCCAGCAGGACTTCCTCAAGCTGATGACCACCCAGCTGCAGAATCAGGACCCGATGAACCCGATGGAGAACGCGGAGTTCATGTCGCAGATGGCCCAGTTCACATCGGCGTCGGGCATCCAGTCCCTGCAGAGCTCGTTCTCCGACTTCCAGTCCTCCATGACCGCCAGCCAGTCGCTGCAGGCGGCCGGCCTGGTCGGCCGCAAGGTCACCGCCGAGAGCGACACGGGGCATCTGCCCCAGGACGGCGAGCTCAGCGGCACCGTGGAGCTGGACGCCGGAGTCGGCAATTTGACGGTATCCATCGTCGACGGTACCGGCACCCGTGTCGCGGAGATGGCGCTCGGCGCCCAGGATGCGGGCTCGGTGGATTTCTCCTGGGACGGCGAGAACGCGAACGGCGAGCGCCTGCCCAGTGGCGATTACCAGGTGGTCGCCGAGACCACCACGACGGACGGGGTGACTACGCAACCGGTACGCATCGCCGGCGAGGTCACCAGCGTTGCCCTGGCGGGCAACGGCCGTACGCCGACACTCACCGTCGACGGCGTGGGCGATATCTCGCTGTCCGATGTACGCAAGGTTCAGTAAGGGGAGGCACAAGGCATGTCTTTCGGAACGGCTCTCACCGGTCTCAAGGCCGCGGCATCGGACCTCGATGTTTCCGGCAACAACGTGGCGAACAGCCAGACGACGGGCTTCAAGTCCTCGCGGACCGAGTTCGCGGATATCTTCGCTTCCAGCAACCTGGGGGTCTCGCAGACCGCGGTGGGGCAGGGCGTGCGCCTGGCCAATACCCGTCAGCAGTTTTCCCAGGGGCAGTTCGACTTCACCGGTCGCAGCCTGGATCTGGCCGTCAACGGCGAGGGGTTCTTCCGCGTGAGCGACGGCGGGGAGACGCAGTACACCCGAAACGGTGCGTTCAGTCTCGACAAGGACGGCTACATCGTCGATGCGAACGGCCGCCAGCTCACCGGTTTCCAGGCGGACGGCGAGGGCAATATCACCGGGGCGCAGGGGCCGCTGCAGGTCAATATCGGCAACGTCGCACCCCAGGCGTCCAACGAGATGCGGTTGTCGGCCAATCTCGACGCCACCGCGGACGCCCTGACCAACCCGTTCGATTCCGGTGATCCCGAGACCTATAACTTCTCCACGTCGACCACCCTGTACGACTCCCAGGGCGGTGATCACCTGACGACGCTGTATTTCCGCAAGACCGGCTCGAATCAGTGGAACGTCCAGGCGACCGTCGATGGGGCCTCCGGTGTCGGGAGTCCTGGCAACGAGATCGACATGGGTACCGTGTCGTTCGACACCCAGGGTCAGCTGACGGCGCCGGCGAACGACACCCTGACGTCGGGCGCGGTCCCGCTAAGCGGCAACGTCGCGGACCTCGATCTCTCGCTGAACGTCGAGGACCTCACCCAGTTCGGCTCCCCCTTCGAGGTCAAGCAGCTGCGCCAGAACGGCTACGCCGCCGGCCAGTTCACCGGCCTGGGCGTCGAGGCGGACGGGCGCATCATCGCGCGCTTCACCAACGGCCAGACCGAGGCGCTGGGGCAGGTGGCACTGGCGCGTTTCCCGGCCCCCGAGCAGCTTCAGCAGGTGGGCGACACGAGCTGGGTGGAGACCTTCCAGTCCGGCACGCCCGTGGTCGCCGCGCCGGGCTCCTCGGGGACGGGATCGCTGGAGCCGGGGGCGCTGGAGCAGTCCAATGTCGACATCACCGAGGAGCTGGTGAGCATGATCACCGCCCAGCGCAACTATCAGGCGAACTCCCAGATGATCTCGACCCAGAACCAGATCACCCAGGAGATCCTCAATATCCGCTCGTGAGCGGTGAGCGTCTGCGCCGCGGCACGCCGGCCGTGCCGGCGGCGCAGGCACAGGCTCGCGCCCGAAGGAGGCAGAGACCATGGATCGCATGGCCTACATCGCGATGGCGGGGGCGAAATACGCCCTCGAACAGCAGCGGGTTACCAGCAACAACCTCGCCAACGCGAACACCACCGGCTTTCGCGCGGACCTGGAGGCACTGACCAGTCGCGACGTTCACGGCCCGGTGCGCCCGAGCCGTGTCTACGGCGTGGAGACGCGCACCGGCAGTGATTTCACCGAGGGGGCGCTGAAGACCACCGGGCGTGACCTGGACGCCGCGATCAGCGGCAACGGCTGGTTCACCGTCCAGGCGGCCGATGGGACCGAGGCCTACACCCGCCGTGGCGACTTCCGCGTCACCCAGGGCGGCCTGCTGGAGACCGGAGCCGGCGAGCTGGTCATGGGGGAGAACGGCCCCGTGGCCATCCCACCGGCGGAGAAGGTCGAGATCGGTCAGGACGGCACCATCAGCGTCGTGCCCAAGGGGCAGAGCGCCAATGCCATGGCGGTGGTTGACCGGCTCAAGCTGGTGGATCCGCCGACCCGGCAGCTGCGCAAGGGCGAGGACGGGCTGTTCCGGCTCGCCGGCGGCGGCACTGCCGATGCCGACGCCGGTGTGAAAGTGGTTTCCGGCGCGCTTGAGTCCAGCAACGTCAATGCCACGGACGCGCTGGTGCAGATGATCGACCATGCCCGCCGCTTCGAGAGCTACATCAAGATGATCGAGACGGCGCGCCAGACGGACGAGGCCGGACAGCGACTGCTGCGCAGCGGCGGCTGATGCGGCATGAGAGTTGCAACGGTTTAGCCACGACGGGATCGATGCGCGCGGATACGCGCGGGAGGAATGAACCATGAATCCGGCACTCTGGGTGGCCAAGACGGGGATGGACGCGCAGCAGACGCGGATGTCCGTGGTCTCCAATAACCTGGCCAACGTGAACACCACCGGCTTCAAGCAGGACCGGGCGAAGTTCGAGGACCTCGTCTACCAGACCGTCCGCCAGGCCGGCGGCCAGACCACGCAGGACGCGCAGCTGCCCTCCGGGCTGATGGTCGGGACCGGCGTGCGCGTGGCCGCCACGGAGAAGATGCACACCCAGGGCAACATCCAGCAGACGGGGAACGCCCTGGACATGGCCATCAACGGGGACGGCTTCTTCCAGGTGCTGCAGCCCGACGGCACGATCGCCTACACCCGGGACGGCTCGTTCCAGGTCGACAGCCAGGGCCAGCTCGTCACCAAGAACGGTCTCTCCGTGGTGCCCAACATCACCATCCCGGACGACGCCCAGAGCGTGACCATCGGCCAGGACGGTACCGTTTCCGTCAAGACCGCCGGCCAGGCCCAGTCCACCCAGGTGGGTACCGTGGAGCTCGCGGGCTTCGTGAACCCCGCCGGGCTCAAGCCCGTCGGTCAGAACCTGTTCGTGGAGACCGGGGCCAGTGGCACGCCGCAGACCGGTACCCCGGGGCTCAACGGCCTGGGGAGTATCCAGCAGGGCTCGCTGGAGAGCTCCAACGTCAACATCGCCGAAGAGCTGGTGAATATGATCGAGACCCAGCGGGCGTTCGAGACCAACACCCGTGCGATCTCCACCACGGACGGCATGCTCCAGTTCATGACCAACAACCTGTAATCACCGCAGGTGGGCGGGGCATTCAACATGACCTTCGAGACAACAGACCGGCCAGAGGCGGATCGAGGGCGCGGGAGCGGGCAGCCGACCGCCTCGCCGGTTCCCGTAGGTCGTGCGCCGAAGGCGTGCGACTTCTCCGATGGCGCCCCGCGGGGCGCCGGGCGTGCCGTGTCGCACACGGCCCGGGATGTCGGTTGCCGGGAGCAGCCGACCTACGGGCAAGGCGTAGCGCAGGTAGGTCGTGCGCCGAAGGCGTGCGACTTCTCCGATGGCGCCCCGCGTGGCGCCGGGCGTGCCGTGTCGCCCACGGCCCGGGACGTCGGCTGCGAGGAGCAGCCGACCTACGGGAAAGGCGTAGCCCCGGTAGGTTGTGCGCCGAAGGCGTGCGACGTCTCCGACGGTGCCCCGCGGGGTGCCGGGCGTGCCGTGTCGCCCACGGCCCGGGATGTCGGCTGCCGGGAGCAGCCGACCTACGGGCAAGGCGTAGCCCAGGTAGGTCGTGCGCCGAAGGCGTGCGACGTCTCCGACGGTGCCCCGCGGGGCGCCGGGCGTGCCGTGTCGCCCACGGCCCGGGATGTCGGCTGCCGGG